>NZ_PKIG01000003.1:0-249125 GCF_002860905.1 Streptococcus oralis subsp. dentisani
CGGGTTCGAATCCCGTCGTTCGCTTAGAGAGGCCGGGGTGGCGGAACTGGCAGACGCACAGGACTTAAAATCCTGCGATTGGTAACGATCGTACCGGTTCGATTCCGGTCCTCGGCATAATATAATGAGCACCCTTAGCTCAACTGGATAGAGTACCTGACTACGAATCAGGCGGTTAGAGGTTCGACTCCTCTAGGGTGCATTTTTCTATTTAACTCGGGAAGTAGCTCAGCTTGGTAGAGTACTTGGTTTGGGACCAAGGTGTCGCAGGTTCGAATCCTGTCTTCCCGATATATGGCGGTGTAGCTCAGCTGGCTAGAGCGTCCGGTTCATACCCGGGAGGTCGGGGGTTCGATCCCCTTCGCCGCTATAATGATCTTGTTGGACCTTTAGCTCAGCTGGTTAGAGCTCTCGGCTCATAACCGAGTGGTCGTAGGTTCAAGTCCTACAAGGTCCATTTGAATAGTATGGAGGATTACCCAAGTCCGGCTGAAGGGAACGGTCTTGAAAACCGTCAGGCGTGTAAAAGCGTGCGTGGGTTCGAATCCCACATCCTCCTTTTGTATTAACGCGGGATGGAGCAGCTCGGTAGCTCGTCGGGCTCATAACCCGAAGGTCGTAGGTTCAAATCCTGCTCCCGCAATAAGGCTCGGTAGCTCAGTTGGTAGAGCAATGGATTGAAGCTCCATGTGTCGGCGGTTCGATTCCGTCTCGCGCCATTTTTACTTATAGTATGTATGCGGGTGTAGTTTAGTGGTAAAACTACAGCCTTCCAAGCTGTTGTCGCGAGTTCGATTCTCGTCACCCGCTTTGAACTTTGTTCAAATTACCAAGTTTTTAACTTGGGCGCGTAGCTCAGGTGGTTAGAGCGCACGCCTGATAAGCGTGAGGTCGGTGGTTCGAGTCCACTCGTGCCCATTAATAGGAGAATTACTCAAGAGGCTGAAGAGGACGGTTTGCTAAATCGTTAGGTCGGGTAACTGGCGCAAGGGTTCGAATCCCTTATTCTCCGTTTTATTGAGAGTTTATAACTCTTTTTTTGTATTTTTAAGAATAGTAGAATAAAAACTTCAGATTTGTAAAACTTAATTGGATTACTTATCTGAAGTTTTTTGCGCTCTTTGTCAACTGTATAGGGCTGAAGAAATACTAAATTTTTATATATTGTTGATTTTATGGTTGTGCTTGTTTATTACTACTTCCAACTCTTGAGTGAAATTTCTCCGCTATTGAGCCAGATTTCTTTTCCGTTATCACATTGAACTAAAAGTTTGCCATTTTCTGAGATATCTTTAGCAAGTCCTTTGTAGTCTTTTTGATCTAGTGTAAAAGTCACTTCTTTTCCTAGAACGAAGGACTGTTTTTTGTATAGGTATAATAGCTCTTCTGCAGGTGTTTCGAAGAAAGCACGCCAGATCTCTATGATTAATTCATTTCTTGTTATAGGTGCTGGTACATTAAATAAACTAGCAGCTTTTTCTTTTAATTCTTGTGGGAAATCATTAATAGTAAAGTTGATTCCTACTCCAATAATGATATCTGTGACTAGGCCTGTTTCTACAGACGTCATTGCCTCAGTAAGGATTCCTCCAATTTTATGATTTTTGAGGTAGATATCATTGACCCATTTTATGTCGACATCTATTAAAGTTAGGTTCTTAATGGCTTTGTAGATAGCTCCAGCTACAAGCAGAGTGTAGGATGGTAATTGGTCATAGGGGAGGTTGGGTTTAAGATGGAGTGTCATATAAATGCCACCTTGGGGGGAGTAGAAAGAACGTTGAAAACGGCCTCGTCCAGCTGTTTGATAGGAAGCTAGATAGAGAGTGTTTGCTTCATTCCCTAAATCAATTGCTTCTTTTGCATCGAGTTGTGTTGATCTTGTTTCGGATTTAAAACTGATTTTAATTAGAAGATTTTGTTCTAGAAGTTCCGGAAGAATAAGATCCCCATTCACCAGTTTATAGCCTTTGTTTTTGATACTATCAATTTCAATGCCTTCTTGTTCTAAACGCTTGATGGCTTTCCAAATTGATGTTCGGGTCAGTGATAGTTCTTCTGCAATCTTTTCTCCGCTGATATAGTCGGTTTCTTTAGCTAGAATTTGGTAGACGGCTTGGTAGGATTTCATAGGGGTTCCTTTCTTTAGGAATTGTAAGTTATTTAAATATAGTTTGGATAGTTGGTCAAATCTTTATTATATTACTACTATTTTAACATATACCTACTATTTTCGGCACGATTTTTTGGAGTGAATCTAGTCATTAAGCTTGAGTTGTGAAATCTCAGTATTTTGCTCGATTTTTTACCTAGGGAAGCGTTTCCTTTGTTTTCAAATTGCTAAAAAAATGGTACAATATAGGATAGCTTACTATTATCTGAATCAACTGATTTGGAGAGAAAGGATTCGTTTTGAAATCAATAGGCTTTATTGAAAAGCTGAAAGGGTTGTCTAGTAAAGAGCTAATTTTATTGGGAATTATCCTGAGTATCTTTTTACCCTTTTATCTTTTTGTAGTTGTATTCTGTTTATATATTATCAGTTTAATTTTTACAGGGGACATGAAAAGTATTCTTCAGAAAATGGGGGAGCATCCGATGCTGCTTCTTTTTCTTGGCTATAGTACTGTTATATCCGTTTTTGCACAAAATTGGATGGGTCTTGTGGCTTCAGTAGGAATTTTTCTATTTACTGTTTTCTTTTTGCATTATCAGTCGATTTTATCACATAAATTCTTTCGCTTGATTTTGCAGCTCGTCTTGTTTGGTAGCGTATTGTCAGCTGCTTTTGCGAGTTTAGAACATTTCCAAATTGTGAAGAAATTCAATTATGCTTTTCTTTCACCCAATATGCAGGTCTGGCATCAGAATAGAGCAGAAGTGACCTTCTTTAATCCTAATTATTATGGAATCATTTGTTGTTTCTGTATCATGATTGCCTTCTATCTGTTTACAACGACCAAGTTGAATTGGTTGAAAGTATTCTGTGTGATTGCAGGCTTTGTGAATCTCTTTGGTTTGAACTTTACTCAAAATCGAACGGCCTTTCCTGCTATTATCGCTGGAGCAATCATTTATCTCTTTACGACCATTAAAAACTGGAAGGCATTTTGGCTTAGTATTGGGGTCTTTGCGATTGGCTTGAGTTTCCTCTTTTCTAGTGATTTGGGAGTTCGAATGGGGACTTTAGACTCTTCTATGGAAGAACGTATTTCTATCTGGGATGCTGGTATGGCCTTGTTTAAGCAAAATCCTTTTTGGGGTGAAGGGCCATTGACTTATATGCACTCATATCCTCGGATAAATGCTCCTTATCATGAACATGCTCACAGTCTATATATCGATACGATTCTGAGTTACGGAATTGTGGGGACTATTTTATTAGTTTTGTCATCGGTTGCTCCTGTTCGCTTGATGATGGATATGAGTCAGGAGTCGGGGAAACGTCCGATTATCGGTCTTTATCTATCTTTCCTTACAGTGGTTGCTGTGCACGGAATTTTTGATCTGGCCCTCTTCTGGATTCAGTCTGGTTTCATTTTCTTGTTAGTTATGTGCAGTATTCCATTAGAGCATCGAACCTTGGTATCGGACATGACGGATTAAGTTTATAAGATTACAATCTTCTACCTTGGGTAGGAGATTTTTTTACTGGGAAAAATTATTTCCAAATCGAAATAGTTGACAGTTGGAACGATGAGTGTTACAATTGTTTTATTCTTTTCGATATCGAAATAAATTGGAGGTGTTATGAAAGATAGTCATTTGCTAGCCCATCATATTCGTTTGTTGAATGGGCGTATTTTTCAAAGGTTACTGAGCCAAGATCCTGAAGCTCTTTATCGGAGTGAACAGGGGAAGATTTTAGCGGTTTTATGGAATAGTGAAACTGGCTGCGCAACTGCGACAGATATTGCTCTTGCGACTGGGCTTGCTAACAATACACTGACGACGATGATTAAAAAACTAGAGGAACAAAATCTTGTAACTATTAGTCCATGTGGGGAAGATAAGCGTAAGAAGTATTTGGTTTTAACAGAGTTGGGGCAGTCTCAGAAAGAAGTGGGGCATCGTGTCAGTCAGAAATTGGATACGATTTTTTACAAAGGATTCACCGAGGAAGAAATTCATCAGTTTGAAGCCTTTCAAGAAAGAATTTTGGCTAATCTGAAAGAGAAGGCAAATGAGGATTAAAATGGAGCAAATTAGCTGTTTATAAGTAAAGACCACTTTTGACTTTGTTTTCCAACTCTTAGGACAAGGAAACTATGTGGTTAGCTATGGTCAGACTCAGATTGGTGGAGTTGCCTATGCTCAGTGCGATATCTTCCATCTAGAAAATAGGAAAATTGTGGAACATTGGGACAATAAGGAAGTTATGCCTAAGGTCGAAGACTTGACCAACCGAGGAAAGTTTTAAATTGAGGACAAAGAATGATTGAATACAAAAATGTAGCTTTACGTTACACAGAAAAAGATGTCTTGAGAGATGTCAATTTACAGATTGAGAATGGGGAATTTATGGTTTTAGTTGGACCTTCTGGATCCGGTAAGACGACCATGATCAAGATGATTAACCGTCTTTTGGAACCAACTGATGGAAATATTTATATGGATAGCAAGCGTATCAAAGACTATGATGAGCGTGAACTTCGTCTTTCTACTGGTTATGTTTTACAGGCTATTGCTCTCTTTCCTAATCTAACGGTCGCGGAAAATATTGCCCTGATTCCTGAGATGAAGGGCTGGACTAAGGAAGAAATTGCTCAGAAAACAGAAGAGCTTTTGGCAAAGGTTGGTTTACCAGTAGCTGAGTATGGGCATCGTTTGCCTAGTGAATTATCTGGTGGAGAACAGCAACGGGTCGGTATTGTTCGTGCTATGATTGGTCAGCCTAAGATTCTCCTCATGGATGAACCTTTTTCAGCCTTGGATGCTATTTCTCGCAAACAGTTGCAGGTTCTGACTAAAGAATTGCATAAAGAGTTTGGGATGACAACGATTTTTGTGACCCATGATACGGATGAAGCTCTGAAATTGGCGGACCGTATTGCTGTCTTGCAGGATGGAGAGATTCGCCAGGTGGCGAATCCCGAGACTATTTTAAAAGCTCCTGCCACAGAATTTGTAGCAGACTTGTTTGGAGGTAGTGTACATGACTAATTTAATTGCAACTTTTCAGGATCGTTTTAGTGATTGGTTGACAGCTCTATCTCAACATTTGCAGTTGTCACTTTTGACCTTGTTGCTGGCCATCTTTATAGCGATTCCCTTGGCTGTTTATCTTCGATATCATGAGAAGTTAGCGGATTGGGTCTTACAGATTGCAGGGATTTTCCAGACCATCCCGTCTCTGGCCTTGTTAGGGCTCTTTATTCCCTTGATGGGAATTGGAACCTTGCCGGCTTTGACAGCTCTAGTGATTTATGCGATCTTTCCGATTTTACAAAATACCATCACTGGACTCAAGGGAATTGATCCAAGTCTACAAGAGGCTGGGATTGCCTTTGGGATGACTAGGTGGGAGCGTCTCAAGAAGTTTGAAATTCCACTTGCTATGCCTGTTATGATGTCTGGGATTCGGACGGCAGCGGTCTTGATTATCGGTACGGCAACCTTGGCGGCCTTGATTGGTGCAGGGGGACTGGGTTCCTTTATCCTTTTGGGAATTGACCGTAATAATGCCAGTCTGATTTTGATTGGGGCACTTTCTTCCGCAGTGCTTGCCATTGCCTTTAACTTCCTACTAAAAGTGATGGAAAAGGCAAAATTGCGGACGATTTTCTCTGGTTTTGCCTTGGTGACCATATTGCTTGGTTTGTCTTATAGTCCAGCTCTTTTGGCTCAAAAAGAGAAAGAAAACTTGGTTATTGCTGGGAAATTGGGACCGGAACCAGAAATTTTGGCCAATATGTATAAACTCCTTATTGAAGAAAATACCAGCATGACTGCGACTGTTAAACCGAATTTTGGGAAAACAAGCTTTCTTTATGAAGCTTTGAAAAAAGGCGATATTGACATCTATCCTGAATTTACTGGTACGGTGACTGAAAGTTTGCTGCAACCATCACCTAAAGTGAGTCATGAGCCAGAGCAGGTTTATCAGGTGGCGCGTGATGGTATTGCCAAACAGGATCATCTAGCCTATCTCAAACCCATGTCTTATCAAAATACCTATGCTGTAGCTGTTCCAAAAAAGATTGCTCAAGAATATGGCTTGAAGACCATTTCGGACTTGAAAAAAGTGGAAGGGCAGTTGAAGGCTGGATTTACACTCGAATTTAATGACCGTGAAGATGGAAATAAGGGCTTACAATCAATGTATGGTCTCAATCTCAATGTAGCAACCATGGAACCAGCTCTTCGCTATCAGGCAATTCAGTCAGGAGATATTCAAATAACGGACGCCTATTCAACCGATGCAGAGTTGGCGCGTTATGATTTGCAGGTCTTGGAAGATGACAAACAACTCTTCCCACCTTATCAAGGGGCTCCACTAATGAAAGAAGCTCTTCTCAAGAAACATCCAGAGTTGGAAACAGTTCTCAATAAATTGGCTGGTAAAATTACTGAAAACCAGATGAGCCAGCTCAACTACCAAGTCGGTATTGAAGGCAAGTCAGCAGAACAAGTAGCCAAGGAGTTTCTACAAGAACAAGGTTTGTTGAAGAAATAGCTTGAGAATCGTAAGCTCAACTTACTTAAACGACTATATAGAAGAATGCTCAGACAATTTCGTCTGGGCTTTTTTGATTATTGAAAAGATAAAAAACTCAGTAGCCTAGAAATAAGGCAACCGAGCTTTAATCTGTATTCAATTTTTAGGAATGAGAAGGTCTAGATAAAACTGCACAACTTCTTGGTCTGTAAAGTCTTGTCCTTTTTTGAGCCACCAGGTCAATGTCTCGATAAAGTTGGACACGACTAAGTGTTGGAGGTAAGAAGCAGGCAGACTTGGGTGTGCTTCTTTAAACTCATCAGTTAGCATGGGATAGACGTGGTGCTCCAGCTCTCTCCGGAGTTGACGGAGGAAGTAGTCATTCTTGGAGAATAGTAAACTGGTGATATGGTCTTGGTTTTTCTGAAAATGGAGAAAGAGGTGGGCGAGGTAGTCCTCAGTTGAAATGGGTTGCTCTCTTTCAAAGAGATGATGGAAGAGGTGGCGGCAAAGCGCGTCCAGAAGTAGTTCCTTACTCTCATAGTGACAGTAAAAGGTGGATCGTCCCACATCTGCGAG
The DNA here is from genome assembly GCF_002860905.1 of Streptococcus oralis subsp. dentisani. GTDB lineage: Bacteria > Bacillota > Bacilli > Lactobacillales > Streptococcaceae > Streptococcus > Streptococcus oralis_BA. Next base: position 7,238 of record NZ_PKIG01000003.1, read on the forward strand.
ATCAATGATATCCTGAACTGTAGTGGCTTCGTAACCCTTATCGTTTAAAAGTTGTAGAAAAGCTTGATAGATGGCTTTTTTTGTTTTGCTGATACGGCGGTCAATGGTAGTCATATGGACACTTGAGGCAAATTGTTCAGAAATGAATAAAGCTGACGTTTTGCTTCTATCCTTTCTTTGAGTTTTAGTGGATAATGATAATGAACAAGGTATTCATAAATCTATTATAACAAAGGAATGAGAAAGATGAAGGCAAAATATACTGTTTGGGTAGCTTTTTTCTTAAATTTAAGCTATGCTATTGTTGAGTTTATCGCAGGAGGAATCTTCGGTTCAAGTGCTGTTCTTGCTGATTCTATCCATGACTTGGGAGATGCTATAGCAATCGGCATATCGGCCTTTTTAGAAACAATCTCAAATAGAGAAGAAGATAGGCAATACACCTTGGGTTACAAGCGATTTAGTCTTTTAGGGGCCCTAGTGACTGCTGTGATTCTTATCACAGGATCCATTCTAGTGATCTTGGAAAATATAACTAAACTTTTGAATCCACAGCCCGTTAATGACGAAGGCGTCCTCTGGCTAGGAATCATTGCAGTCAGTATCAATGTGCTAGCTAGTCTAGTAGTTCGTAAGGGAAAGACAAAGAACGAGTCAATTCTGAGCCTGCACTTTTTGGAAGATACTCTAGGTTGGTTGGCTGTCATTCTAATGGCGATTATCCTCCGATTTACAGATTGGTATATCCTTGATCCGCTCTTATCGCTTGTCATTTCCATCTTCATTCTAACAAAAGCTATTCCTCGATTTTGGAGCGCACTCAAGATTTTCCTGGATGCTGTGCCAGAAGGACTAGAGACAGGTGATTTGGAGAAGGATTTGGAGGCTCTGACCAATGTCAAAAGTGTCAATCAACTTAGCATTTGGTCCATGGATGGTCTAGAAAATAATGCTATTATCCATATCTGTTTAGAGGATTGGGAGGAGATGACGGAAACAAAGAATCAAGTACGTCAGCTCTTAGAAGAAAGAGGTGTGCAGAATATTACTATCGAAGTGGACACCAGTCAAAGCAATCATGCGCAACATAAGCGAAAGGTAACAGCCTTAGGGCAATCCCATGGGCATCAACACTAGAAAAAGCGGCTGAGACAAAACTCAATTTCAAGAGAAAATGAAGTAAATCTTCATACAAAAAAACGTATAGTATCAAGGGTTTTCAATGTCTGATACTATGCGCTTTTTGCTTTTAAAGACTTTTTTTCCAGTTTCTTTGGTATCATATTTGAAAGACGCTTTCCCCAACCTCTTTCTTTGATTGATGAAAAGGTATGCTAATAAGAGAACTGATAATGATAAAAAATTTTTCGATTAGACGCAAAATGCTTGACTTGGAGTCAACTCAAAATTATATAATAAGATAAGTGAGTTAGAATAGCTTAAATTCAGTGAATGAGAGGAGGTTAGTGTATGAATATTAAATCTGCTAGTGACTTGTTGGGAATTTCAGCGGATACGATTCGGTACTATGAACGGGTTGGTCTTGTGCCACCGATTACTCGAACTGCAACTGGAATTCGTGATTTTCAAGATCATGATATTGAAGCTCTGGAATTTATTAAGTGTTTTCGTTCGGCAGGTGTCTCTGTAGATAGTTTAGTTGACTATATGTCTCTCTACCAAAAGGGGGATGAAACGCGAGAGAAAAGGCTTGGTATTTTAGAAGAGGAAAAGAAAAAATTAGAGGAGCGCTTGTCTCAGTTACAGGTGGCTTTAAATCGCTTAAATCTCAAAATTAAACTTTACAAGGAAGGAAAAATTTAAATGAAATCAGCAGTATATACAAAGGCAGGTCAGGTTGGTCTTGCTACAATTGAACGTCCGCAAATTATAGACGCAGATGATGCGATTATTCGTGTAGTTCGTGCGTGCGTTTGCGGATCGGATCTATGGAGGTACCGTAATCCAGAAACGAAAGCTGGACACAAAAATAGTGGACACGAAGCGATTGGGATTGTCGAAGAAACTGGGGAATCCATTACGACGGTGAAACCAGGTGACTTTGTCATTGTCCCTTTTACCCATGGATGTGGTGAATGTGATGCCTGTCTTGCTGGCTTTGACGGTTCTTGCGATAATCATATTGGTAATAACTTGGGAGGCGATTTTCAGGCGGAATATATTCGTTTTCACTATGCAAACTGGGCGCTGGTTAAAATCCCTGGACAACCTTCTGACTACACAGAAGGTATGCTAAAGTCCCTCTTGACTCTTGCAGATGTTATGCCAACAGGCTATCATGCGGCGCGTGTTGCTAATGTTCAAAAAGGGGATAAGGTTGTGGTCATTGGTGATGGTGCTGTAGGTCAATGTGCTGTCATCGCGGCGAAGATGCGTGGTGCGTCGCAAATTATCCTCATGAGTCGTCATGAAGATCGTCAAAAGATGGCTCTGGAGTCGGGTGCGACAGCTTTTGTAGCTGAGCGAGGTCAAGAAGGTATTGCCAAGGTGCGTGAAATTCTCAGTGGCGGAGCGGACGCAGCACTTGAATGTGTTGGTACGGAGGCTGCTGTAGAACAGGCGCTAGGTGTCCTTCATAATGGAGGGCGTATGGGATTTGTAGGAGTCCCACACTATAATAATCGTGCTCTTGGTTCGACATTTATGCAAAATATCTCTGTAGCAGGTGGGGCAGCTTCTGCGACAACATATGATAAGCAATTTTTACTAAAAGCCGTCCTTGATGGTGATATCAATCCAGGCCGTGTCTTTACTTCAAGCTATAAATTAGAAGATATTGATCAAGCTTATAAAGATATGGATGAACGTAAGACCATTAAGTCTATGATTGTGATGGCCTAAAAAAGAAAATCCTAATGGAGATTTGAGACTCTCTATTAGGATTTTTTGTCATTTTTAATTTGTGGAGTTATGGCAGAGTACTCTCTCTCAGAGTCAGTCTGGTTCCCAGCATGGTCAGGCTAGGGATTTTGCGACCGTGGAGTACTTCTTTATTAAGAATATCCATGCCTGCTCTGCCCATTTCTTCGGTATAGACGGTGATGCTGGAGAGGGGAGGATAGACTTGCTTGGTCAGGCTGGTGTCGTTAAAGGAAATAAGACTGACGCGGTCTGGCAGGTTGATTCCAGCTTCTTGGAGGGCACGGAGGGCACCGATAGCTAAACTATCGCTAGCTGCAAAAAATGCTGGTGGCAGTTGGTCTCCCAAACTCTGAATAGCCTCCTTCATCAAGTCATAGCCAGACTGGGCAGTAAAGCTTCCTTGAAAGACCAGTTCATCATGATAGATTCCCTTTGCTTGACTGTAGTTTCTAAAATTTTCCAGTCGCTTATCCTCAATGATTTCTTCTTGGTCGGTTGTTTCTTCAAGGCCTGTTAGAATCCCGATGCGGTCCATCCCTTGGCTGAGAAAATAATCGACAACCTGTTTCATGGCAGTGTAAAAGTCTGTGATAATGCAGGTATGTCCCAGGGAAAGTGTATCGCTGTCTAGAAATACAAGAGGCTTTTGGTATTCTTCAAAGGCAGAAATCTGAGCTCGGCTAAATTTTCCGATGCAGAGAATCCCAATTACTTCCTCGCTTAGGGTAAAAGGATGGTCATTAAAATAGCGCAAGATATCGTAGTCCAACTCTTGGGCTCTTTTTTCTATGCCTAGGCGAATCTGGTAGTAGTAGAGGTCGTCCAGCTCCCCTTGTTCGCTGACCCATTGGATAATGGCAATCTTTTGCTTGGGCTTGTGGGACTCGCCTGTCTTGAGATGCTTAGTGTAGCCCAGCTCTTCAGCAACGGTTAAAATACGGTGTCTCGTTTCTTCTGTAACAGATAGGCTCTGGTCGCGGTTGAGGACACGGGATACGGTCGCGATAGAGACAGAGGCTAGCTGTGCAATGTCTTTTAAGGTAGCCATAAATCCTCCTTCTTTAAGGTTAGTATATCATATTTTTCTGCTTTTTTACTGACAGTTTAGTAAAATTTTAGTAAAAAGGATTGACCTTGGGAAATCCCTTGGATACAATAGAAGAAAACGATTACACGTTAAGGTGACTTAACGGACAGTAAAAGGAGAATTCATATGACACAACATCTTACTGCTGAAACTCTTCGCAAAGATTTTTTTGCTGTTTTTGGTCAAGAAGCAGACCAAACATTCTTTTCACCAGGTCGTATCAATTTGATTGGTGAGCACACAGACTACAACGGTGGGCACGTTTTTCCTGCTGCTATTTCCTTGGGAACTTACGGTGCAGCTCGTAAGCGTGACGACCAAATTTTACGTTTCTACTCAGCTAACTTTGAGGAAAAGGGCATTATCGAAGTGCCTTTAGCGGATCTCAAGTTTGAAAAAGAGCACAACTGGACCAATTATCCAAAAGGAGTTCTTCATTTCTTGCAAGAAGCTGGGCACGTGATTGACAAAGGTTTTGATTTTTATGTTTATGGGAATATTCCAAATGGTGCTGGCTTGTCTTCTTCAGCATCCTTGGAACTTTTGACAGGAGTCGTGGCAGAGCATCTCTTTGATTTAAAATTAGAGCGTCTCGATTTGGTTAAAATCGGCAAACAAACAGAAAATAACTTTATCGGAGTCAATTCTGGTATCATGGACCAGTTTGCTATCGGAATGGGAGCGGACCAACGTGCTATTTACTTAGATACTAACACTTTAGAGTATGACTTGGTGCCACTTGATTTGAAGGACAATGTCGTTGTTATTATGATCACCAATAAACGCCGTGAATTGGCGGACTCTAAATACAATGAACGTCGTGCTGAGTGTGAAAAAGCGGTGGAAGAATTGCAAGTTGCCTTAGATATTCAGACCTTGGGTGAATTGGACGAGTGGGCCTTTGACCAATACAGTTATCTGATTAAAGATGAAAATCGTTTGAAACGTGCTCGCCATGCTGTGCTTGAAAACCAACGTACTCTCAAAGCCCAAGTAGCCCTTCAAGCAGGAGATTTGGAAACATTTGGTCGTTTGATGAATGCGTCACACGTTTCCCTAGAGCATGACTATGAAGTAACTGGTTTGGAATTGGATACTCTTGTTCACACAGCTTGGGATCAAGAAGGAGTTCTCGGTGCTCGGATGACAGGGGCAGGTTTTGGCGGATGTGCCATTGCCTTGGTGCAAAAAGACACTGTTGATGCCTTTAAGGAAGCTGTTGGCAAACACTACGAGGAAGTAGTTGGCTACGCTCCAAGCTTCTATATCGCTGAAGTTGCAGGTGGCACTCGCGTCCTTGACTAGTTAAAAGGAGGCTCTATAGTGACCTTAGTAGATAAATTTGTAACACACGTTATTGCTGAAAGTTCATTTGAGGAAATGGATCGAATCTACCTGACCAATCGTGTCTTGGCACGAGTGGGAGATGGTGTTTTGGAAGTTGAGACTGGTCTAGATAAATTGATTGACCTCAAAGACCAGTTGGTTGAGGAAGCCGTTCGATTAGAGACGATTGAGGATAGTCAGACTGCGCGTGAGATTCTCGGTGCTGAACTGATGAACTTGGTAACTCCTTGTCCAAGTCAGGTCAATCGTGACTTCTGGGCAACCTATGCCCAATCTCCTGAGCAAGCGATAGCGAATTTCTACCAACTCAGTCAGAAGAATGACTACATCAAACTCAAGGCTATTGCTAAAAATATCGCTTATCGTGTTCAATCTGATTACGGAGAGCTTGAAATTACCATCAACCTCTCTAAGCCTGAGAAGGATCCGAAAGAGATTGCGGCAGCCAAGTTGGTGCAAGCTAGTAATTATCCTCAGTGTCAGCTTTGTCTAGAGAATGAGGGCTACCTTGGTCGAGTTAACCACCCAGCTCGCAGCAACCACCGTATTATACGTTTTGAAATGGCGGGTCAGGAGTGGGGATTCCAGTATTCGCCCTATGCTTACTTTAATGAGCACTGTATCTTTTTAGATGGCCAGCATCGTCCCATGGTCATTAGTCGTCAGAGTTTTGAGCGTTTGTTGGCTATCGTAGAGCAGTTTCCAGGATATTTTGCTGGCTCTAATGCCGACTTGCCGATTGTGGGAGGCTCTATTCTAACTCATGATCACTATCAGGGAGGCCGTCATGTCTTTCCTATGGAATTGGCTCCCTTGCAAAAGACCTTCCGATTTGCTGGTTTTGAGCAGGTCAAGGCTGGGATTGTCAAGTGGCCCATGTCTGTCCTACGTTTGACTTCGGATTCTAAAGAGGCTTTGGTTAACTTGGCTGATAAGATTTTGCAAGAATGGCGCCAGTATTCAGATCCTGTAGTGCAGATTTTGGCAGAGACAGACGGGACACCGCATCATACCATCACCCCAATTGCACGTAAGCGTGATGGCCAGTTTGAGTTGGACTTGGTCTTGCGAGACAATCAGACATCGTCAGAGCATCCTGATGGCATCTATCATCCCCACAAGGATGTCCAACATATCAAGAAGGAAAATATCGGCTTGATTGAGGTCATGGGCTTGGCTATTTTGCCACCACGTCTGAAAGCAGAAGTAGAGCAAGTCGCCAGCTATCTCGTGGGAAATGGGGATACAGTTGCCGACTATCATCAGAAATGGGCAGAGCAGCTTAAAGTCCAACATCCAGACCTAGCGGATAAAGAAAAAGCCCTTGAAATCGTCAAGGACTCTGTGGGTATTATCTTTGCGCGTGTTCTGGAGGATGCTGGAGTTTACAAGCAGACGGAACAAGGACAGACAGCCTTTATGCGCTTTGTGGAACAGGTCGGAATTTTGCCAGACTAGGAGCTTTCTCCTTGCACAGTCCTATAAAAAGTAGTATCATAGTGTCGTTTGAAATATCAGGAGGAAACGATGAAAGACTTTCATTTTGACGCTATATCTGCCTTTGAAAATTACGAAATAGAACAAATGAGAGATGGTCACGTTGTGGTGACGACCAAAGTAGTGGACTCGTCGCTCAACTACTATGGCAATGCCCATGGTGGCTATCTCTTCACCCTTTGTGACCAAATCAGTGGTTTGGTGGTTATCTCGCTGGGGCTTGATGGGGTGACACTTCAATCCTCTATCAACTACCTCAAGGCAGGAAAACTTGACGACGTGTTGACCATTAAAGGAGAATGCGTCCATCAAGGTCGCACAACCTGTGTAGTGGATGTCGATATCACCAATCAAGAAGGCAGAAATGTCTGCAAGGCAACATTTACCATGTTTGTCACAGGCCAACGGTCAGAAGACAGACAGGTAAGGATATAACATAAAAAAGAGGCGTACACCTCTTTTTCTTATTTCTTTTTATGATTTAATACGGCATTGAGGACAATGGCGAGGAGGCTGGCTACAACGATTCCGTTTGAGAAGAACATTTGGAAGGCTGTCGGCATGCTGACAAATAGATTACTGTTGTTGAGTCCGACACCTGCAGCGATGGAAACTGCTGCGATAAGAAAGTTATGTTCATTGTTAGCAAAGTCAACACGGGCGAGGATTTGCATCCCTTGAATCGATACAAAACCAAACATTACCAGCATGGCACCACCGAGGACAGGGCTTGGAATGATTTGGGCAAGGGCGCCAAACTTAGGAAGGAGTCCAAGGAGAACCAGGAAACCAGCTGCGTAGTAGATTGGCAGGCGAGTCTTGATACCTGATAATTTAACCAAACCAACGTTTTGTGAAAATCCTGTGTAAGGGAAGGTGTTAAAGATTCCTCCGAGAAGTACGGCCAAACCTTCTGCGCGGTAACCGTTGCGCAGGCGGGTGCTGTCGATTGGATCTTTTGTGATATCAGACAAGGCTAGATAAACACCAGTCGACTCAACCATAGACACTGTTGCGATGATACACATCATGACAATCGATGAGATTTCAAAGGTTGGCATTCCAAAGTAGAGGGGAGTTGGGACATGGACAAGTGGTGCTGCCGTAACAGGAGAGAAGTCCACCAAACCCATGCTAGCAGCAATGGCTGTTCCAACAACTAGACCAATCAAAATGGAGATAGACTTGATAAATCCTTTGGTAAAGATGTTAATCAAGAGGATAATCAGAACAGTAATAGCGGCAAGCAAGAGACTTTGACCAGTTGGCTCTGGAACGTTATTTCCCATATTTCCAATAGCGACAGGAATCAAGGTTAAACCAATTGTTGTAATAACAGATCCTGTTACGATAGATGGGAAGAGATTGGCCACTTTTGAGAAGATGCCTGAAACAAGAACTACGTAAATCACAGTAGAAGGAACGGGACTGTTCCATATTCGATACAAGAAACTCGGGAATAACTGCATTGTAGTCCATAAAGAAACTCCTTACAATTCAATCTCCAAGACAATGGGTGTATGGTCTTGGCGAGCACCTGAGTCAATCATATCAGATTTAGTGACCTTGTCTGCGAGACGGTTACTTGTGAGCCAGTAGTCGATTCTCCAGCCTGTATTGTTGATTTTAGAAGTCTTGCTGCGCTGTGCCCACCAAGTGTAGCGTTCGGGAACATCGCCGTGAATGTGGCGGAAGGTATCCGTAAATCCAGTTGCTAAAAGGTTGGTAAATCCAGCACGCTCCTCGTCGGTAAATCCTGGTGAACGGCGGTTGCTAGCAGGATTTGCAAGGTCAATCTCATTGTGGGCTACGTTATAGTCACCGGTCGCAAGGACTGGCTTTTCTTTGTCTAGTTCAGCTAAATATTCCGCATATTTGACATCCCAGACCTGGCGTTCTTCCAAGCGTTTGAGGCCATCGCCAGCGTTTGGAGTGTAAACTTGGGTCACGAAAAATTCATCAAATTCTAAGGTGATGATGCGACCTTCCAAGTCCATGGTAGAAGGGGCACCGATTTCTGGGAAGCTGATAGTTGGTGTAAGTTCTTTCTTATAGAGGAACATGGTTCCAGCATAGCCTTTACGGGCAGGCTCTTGGGAAGAGCGCCACGTGTTTTCGTAGCCTGGGAAGAGTTCTTCTAAAATTTCTAAGTGTTTCTTTGTAGGACCCTTAGCAGAAAGCTTGGTTTCTTGGATAGCAATGATATCAGCATTTTCAGCGACCAAGGTTTGTAGGACTTCTTGGGACAATTTGGCACGAGCTGAGTCACTAGTTAGGGCAGCATTGAGGGAATCAATATTCCATGAGATAAGTTTCATAAAGTTACCTTTTTCATTCAGATTATAGATTTTATTATACCAAAAAAAGGTCTATTTCCCCAACGTATGGCTTGAAAAATCACTCTCTTTCGTTTATAATGAAGAATGATTTTATGAAAGGGAGTGAAAATAAATGAAATTTTACTCATATGACTATGTACTTAGCCAAATCAGTCAGCAAAATGGCATCATGATTGGCTTTGGGATTGTGCTCCTAGCTATCACAGGATTTTTTGCTTTTAAGGCTTATCGTGATAAAAAGGGAACTAAGTTTCGTGAATTGGTCATGATTTTGGCCTTGACTTTGGTAGCCATGCTTTTGGTAACAATCTCAAAATACCAGACCAATCAAGCCTCTAACAATCAATTTCAAACTTCCCTTCATTTCATAGAGGTCATTTCTAAAGACTTGGGAGTGGATAAATCAGAAGTTTATGTCAATACTTCAGCTGCCACTGATGGAGCACTTATCAAGGTAGGTTCAAATTTCTATCGTGCCATGAACGGGAGCCAACCAGACAAGTATCTTTTAGAGAAATTAGAATTGCATCAAACAGACGCTATTGAATTGGTGGAGGTAAACAAATGACACTCAACTACATGGAAATTTTAATCAAACTGGCCTTGGGTCTTTTCTCGCTTGTTTTTGTTATCAATGTGACAGGAAAGGGGAATCTAGCACCTAACTCTGCTACAGACCAAATTCAGAACTATGTTCTCGGTGGTATCATTGGTGGGGTGATTTACAATAGTTCTATCAGTATTCTCCAGTATGCAGTGATTTTGATGATGTGGACGATTTTGGTCTTGACCCTCAAATGGCTCAATAACAATGTTCGTTTTGTCAAACGCTTGATTGATGGTAAACCGACTCTGCTCATCAAAAATGGGCAGATTGACCCAGAAGCCTGTCGTTCAGTTGGTTTGTCTGCGGCAGATGTTGCTCTCAAACTTCGTAGCCAAGGAATTTTCCAGATGAAGCAAGTTAAACGAGCTGTGCAAGAGCAAAATGGCCAACTCATCGTGGTCCAAATGGGAGATGAAAATCCTAAGTATCCAGTTGTGACTGACGGTGTGATCCAAGTAGATGTTTTGGAATCGATTGGTCGTAGCGAAGAGTGGTTGCTTGATAACCTCAACAAGCAAGGACATGACAATGTAGCTAATATCTTTATCGCTGAGTATGACAAGGGTGCCGTTACAGTCGTAACCTATGAATAAGAAAAACCTGGGGTCTTGGCCTCAGGTTTCTATTTGCAATCAGAAAGGGATTTTATGTCCATTATTCAAAAACTTTGGTGGTTTTTCAAGTTAGAAAAACGCCGTTATCTAGTCGGAATTGTGGCCCTGGTCTTGGTTTCCGTCCTTAATCTCATTCCCCCCATGGTAATGGGACGAGTCATTGATGCTATCACATCGGGACAATTAACCCAGCAGGACCTCCTTCTTGACTTATTTTATTTGCTTCTTGCAGCCTTTGGAATGTATTATCTGCGCTATGTTTGGCGTATGTATATCCTTGGGACTTCCTACCGTTTGGGACAGATTATGCGGTCTCGCTTGTTTGAGCATTTCACAAAAATGTCTCCAGCCTTTTATCAGACCTATCGGACGGGGGACCTGATGGCGCACGCAACCAACGATATCAATGCCTTGACTCGTCTCGCAGGTGGAGGTGTCATGTCAGCGGTTGATGCCTCTATCACGGCTTTGGTGACTTTGCTGACCATGCTCTTTAGCATTTCCTGGCAGATGACTCTAGTTGCCATTTTACCCCTACCTTTAATGGCTTATGCGACTAGTCGTTTAGGCAGAAAGACTCACAAGGCTTTTGGCGAATCGCAAGCTGCCTTTTCTGAACTCAATAACAAGGTGCAGGAGTCTGTATCAGGTATCAAAGTAACCAAGTCCTTCGGTTATCAGGCAGACGAGTTGAGGTCCTTTCAGGCAGTCAATGAATTGACCTTCCAAAAGAATCTTCAAACCATGAAATACGATAGTCTCTTTGACCCCATGGTTCTCTTGTTTGTTGGTTCCTCCTATGTTTTAACCCTCTTGGTCGGCTCCTTGATGGTTCAGAAAGGGCAGATTACGGTTGGAAATCTGGTTACCTTTATCAGCTATTTGGATATGCTGGTTTGGCCTCTTATGGCTATTGGTTTCCTCTTTAATATCACTCAGCGAGGGAAGGTTTCCTACCAGCGGATTGAAGAATTGTTGTCTCAGGAATCACCTGTACAAGACCCTGAGTTTCCTTTAGATGGCATTGAAAATGGGCGCTTGCAGTATGCCATTGATAGCTTTGCCTTTGAAAATGAGGAAACACTGACAAATGTTCACTTTAGTTTAGAAAAAGGGCAAACATTGGGCTTGGTCGGGCAGACAGGCTCTGGGAAAACATCTTTGATCAAGCTCCTCTTGCGTGAATATGATGTGGATAAGGGTGCTATTTACCTAAACGGTCATAATATTCGTGACTATCGTCTGACAGACCTTCGCAGTCTCATGGGCTATGTTCCTCAGGATCAGTTTCTCTTTGCGACTTCGATTTTAGATAATATCCGCTTTGGCAATCCTAACTTGCCCCTTTCAGCGGTCGAGGAGGCAACGAAGTTAGCCCAAGTTTATCAAGATATTGTAGCCATGCCTCAGGGATTTGATACGCTGATTGGTGAAAAAGGAGTCAGTCTTTCTGGTGGTCAAAAGCAACGTTTGGCCATGAGCCGGGCTATGATTTTAGACCCTGATATTTTGATTTTAGATGATTCCTTGTCAGCTGTGGATGCCAAGACAGAGTATGCCATTATTGACAATCTAAAGGAAACGCGAAAGGACAAGACAACCATCATCACGGCCCATCGCCTCAGTGCTGTTGTCCATGCAGATTTGATTTTAGTTCTGCAAAATGGTCAAATTATCGAACGGGGTCCGCATGAAGACCTGCTAGCCATGGATGGCTGGTATGCCCAGACCTACCAGTCTCAGCAGTTGGAAATGAAAGGAGAAGAAGATGCAGAATAAACAAGAACAATGGGCTGTATTGAAGCGCTTGATGTCCTATCTCAAGCCCTATGGACTCCTGACCTTTTTGGCACTCAGTTTTCTCCTAGCGACTACGGTCATTAAAAGCGTCATTCCCCTTGTGGCTTCCCACTTTATCGACCAGTATCTCAGCAATCTCAATCAACTCGCTGTGGCCGTTTTGCTGGTCTACTATGGCCTTTATATCCTACAAACTATGGTTCAGTATGTCGGTAATCTTCTCTTTGCACGGGTGTCCTACAGTATTGTTAGAGATATTCGTCGGGATGCCTTTGCCAATATGGAAAAACTGGGCATGTCCTATTTTGACAAGACGCCAGCAGGCTCTATCGTCTCTCGTTTGACAAATGATACCGAGACCATCAGCGATATGTTTTCAGGGATTTTGTCCAGCTTTATCTCAGCAGTTTTTATTTTTCTGACAACCCTTTATACCATGTTGGTGTTGGATTTTCGTTTGACAGCATTAGTATTGCTCTTTCTCCCCTTGATTTTCCTTTTGGTCAATCTCTATCGGAAAAAATCAGTGAAAATCATTGAAAAAACCAGAAGTCTCTTGTCTGATATCAATAGCAAGCTTGCTGAAAATATCGAAGGAATCAGGATTATCCAGGCCTTTAATCAAGAGAAGCGCCTGCAAGCAGAATTTGATGAAATCAACCAAGAACACTTGGTCTATGCCAACCGTTCTGTAGCCTTGGATGCCCTCTTTTTGCGTCCTGCCATGAGTTTGCTGAAACTCTTAGGTTATGCTGTCTTGATGGCCTATTTTGGCTACCGTGGTCTTTCTATCGGAATAACAGCTGGAACCATGTATGCCTTTATCCAGTATATCAATCGTCTCTTTGACCCTTTGATTGAGGTGACGCAAAACTTTTCAACTCTTCAAACCTCTGTGGTTTCTGCAGGCCGTGTCTTTGCCTTGATCGATGAGAGGACCTATGAGCCCCTTCAAGAAGATGGGCAGACTGAGGTCACAGAAGGCAATATTCGGTTTGAACATGTATGTTTCTCATATGATGGCAAGCACCCGATTCTGGATGATATTTCTTTTTCTGTTAAGAAGGGTGAAACCATTGCCTTTGTGGGTCATACAGGTTCTGGAAAATCGTCTATTATCAATGTCCTCATGCGCTTTTATGAATTTCAGTCAGGCCTAGTTCTCTTGGATGATGTGGATATTAGGAACTACAGTCAGGAAGAACTGAGAAAAAATATTGGCCTGGTCTTGCAGGAACCCTTCCTCTATCATGGAACCATTAAGTCCAATATCGCCATGTACCAAGAGATCAGTGATGACCAGGTCCAGGCTGCAGCAGCATTCGTGGATGCAGATTCCTTTATTCAAGAACTTCCTCAGGGTTATGATTCCCCTGTTTCTGAGCGTGGTTCGAGCTTCTCTACTGGTCAGCGTCAGCTTCTTGCCTTTGCCAGAACAGTCGCCAGTCAGCCTAAAATTCTGATTTTGGATGAAGCGACAGCCAATATTGACTCTGAAACAGAAAGTCTGGTTCAAGCTTCACTAGCTAAGATGAGACAGGGACGAACAACCATTGCCATTGCCCACCGTCTTTCTACTATCCAAGACGCCAACTGTATCTATGTTTTGGACAAGGGGCGCATTATCGAGAGTGGCACTCATGAGGAACTCTTGGCTCTGGGAGGAACCTATCACAAGATGTATAGTTTGCAGGCAGGGGCCATGTCCTAATACTCTTTGATTTTCATTGAGTGTAAGAAGGAAATCCTTCAAATTACAGATTTCTTTCACCGCCTTTTCCATTTTGTGGTATAATGAAAAATGTTGACAAATAGTATAATAAAAACAAAGGAGAAACAGCATGCTGAAATGGGAAGACTTGCCCGTGGAAATGAAATCAAGCGAGGTTGAGTCTTACTACCAGCTTGTCTCTAAAAGGAAGGGTTCGCTGATTTTCAAGCGTTGTTTGGACTGGGTTTTGGCCTTGGTTGTACTGGTTCTGACCTCTCCCATCTTTCTCATTTTGAGCATTTGGATCAAGTTGGATAGCAAGGGGCCAGTGATTTACAAGCAAGAGCGCGTGACCCAGTATAACCGTCGGTTCAAGATTTGGAAGTTCCGTACCATGGTGACGGATGCGGACAAAAAAGGAAGTTTGGTGACTTCTGCTAACGATAGTCGCATTACCAAGGTTGGCAATTTCATCCGCCGTGTGCGTTTGGACGAACTGCCTCAGCTGGTCAATGTCCTTAAAGGCGAAATGTCCTTTGTCGGTACACGACCTGAAGTGCCACGCTACACAGAACAGTATAGCCCTGAAATGATGGCAACCTTGCTTTTGCCAGCAGGGATTACCTCTCCGGCTAGTATCAACTATAAGGATGAGGACACTATTATCAGTCAAATGACCGAAAAAGGCCTGTCAGTTGACCAAGCCTATGTCGAACACGTCCTTCCTGAAAAGATGCGCTATAACCTCGACTATCTCCGAGAGTTTAGTTTCCTTGGAGACATCAAAATCATGTTTCAAACCGTTTTTGAAGTGCTAAAATAAAGTAGTCATGAGAGAATGAGTACAGATAAAAGGAGCAAATCAATGCCAAATTACAATATTCCATTTTCACCACCCGATATTACGGAAGCAGAAATTGCTGAAGTAGCGGATACCCTGCGTTCTGGTTGGATCACAACAGGTCCTAAGACAAAAGAACTAGAGCGCCGCTTGTCTCAATATACACAGACGCCTAAGACTGTCTGTCTTAACTCTGCAACTGCCGCGCTTGAGTTGATTTTGCGTGTTTTGGAAGTGGGTCCTGGAGATGAAGTCATCGTTCCAGCTATGACTTATACAGCTTCATGTAGTGTCATCACTCACGTAGGAGCGACCCCTGTCATGGTGGATATTCAAGCAGATACTTTTGAGATGGATTATGACTTGCTGGAGCAAGCTATCACTGAGAAAACTAAGGTGATCATCCCAGTAGAGCTTGCAGGGATTGTTTGCGACTACGACCGTTTGTTCCAAGTTGTGGAGAAAAAACGTGATCTCTTTACTGCTTCAAGCAAGTGGCAAAAGGCCTTTAACCGTATTGTGATTGTCTCTGACAGTGCTCACGCTTTGGGATCAACTTACAAGGGTCAACCGGCTGGTTCTATCGCTGACTTCACATCCTTCTCATTCCATGCTGTTAAGAACTTTACAACGGCAGAAGGTGGAAGTGCCACTTGGAAAACCAATCCAGCGATTGATGACGAAGAAATGTACAAGGAATTCCAAATTCTTTCCCTTCACGGACAAACTAAGGATGCTCTTGCTAAGATGCAACTGGGCTCTTGGGAATACGATATCGTCACACCAGCCTACAAGTGCAATATGACTGATATCATGGCTTCCCTTGGTTTGGTACAGTTGGACCGCTATCCAAGTTTGTTACAACGTCGTAAGGACATTGTGGACCGCTATAATCGTGGTTTTGCAGGTTCTCGCATCCGTCCATTGGCACACAAGACTGAAACTGTAGAATCTTCACGCCACCTCTACATCACCCATGTAGAAGGAGCAAGCTTAGAAGAACGTAATCTTATCATCCAAGAATTGGCCAAAGCAGGAATTGCAAGTAACGTCCACTACAAACCACTTCCGCTCTTGACAGCCTATAAGAATCTTGGCTTTGATATGGCGAATTATCCTAAGGCTTATGCCTTCTTTGAAAATGAAATCACGCTCCCTCTTCATACTAAACTAAGCGATGAAGAAGTGGACTATATCATTGAGACTTTCAAAACAGTTTCTGAAAAAGTACTAGCTTCATCAAAAAAATTGTAAAAAAGTCTTGACAAAGAAAAAACAAAGTATTAAAATAAATTCAACAAATCAGAAAAGTAACTATTTTTGATCTTCAGGGAGCCTGTGGTGATTGTGAACAGGTGGTTGGGAGTAGTGAAAGTGGGCTGATTTTAAAAATGAATTTGAAACAATGAAAATTCGGTGCGCACACCTTACAGTGCAACTTGTTGTTAGACAAGGCAGAGATGTAAAGGGGATAGTCCCTTTATAATTGAGGTGGCACCGCGTTACCAACGCCCTCACACGGAAGTATATTCTGTGTGTGGGCTTTTTTCGTAACATGATAGCGATAGAAAGTGGAAATATTCCAACTATCAAGGAAAAAAGCTATTAAAGGTATACCGAAATGAAAATCTCATTATCAATGTCTCTGGTCGTGGAGACAAGGACGTAGCTGCGATTGCAGACTACCTAGAAGCTAAAAAGTAATAGATGGAAAAATTACAGTCTTTTCTCTCACAGAGAGCTTGTGGTTGCTGGAAACAAGCAGAGAAAGCTGTAAAGTTGGGTCCATCTGAAACGAGAGAAGAAAACATAATTCTCAAGGGAGTGCCCTTTATCGCACAGCCTGTTACAGGAGGTATCTGAGACAGGAATGAGAGATAGGAGAAATCCTATAATTGAGGTGGCACCGCGAATTTCGTCCTCACGCAAGTTATTTTGCGTGGGGATTTTTCATACAGTCGCCACGGACTAGAAGTAGAACTGAAAGGGAAATTACAATGGAACGAATCATTCATGGAGATGTCTTATCACCAATCTTGGCTTATATGCGCCTAAAGGGGCAACACAAGGTTATCTTAGAGAGTATTCCGAGAGACAAAGAAACCGCTCGTTTTTCTATCCTAGCCTATAATCCAGTTTTTGAGATTAAGTTTGAAAATGGAGTTCTTTATCAAAATGGTCAAGTGATTGATCGGGATCCTTTGGATTTCCTTTATGAAGTGACTCATAAGAGCCAGCACCATTCAGATCTACCTTTTGGTGGGGGAGCTATTGGCTTTGTCGGTTACGATATGATTTCGCTTTATGAAGAAATTGGTCAAATCCCCCAAGATACAATTGGAACGCCAGACATGCATTTCTTCGTCTATGAGAGCTACATGGTCTTTGACCATAAGAAGGAAAAAATCCATGTCATCGAGGATGCTCTCTACAGCGAGCGCAGTCAAGAAGATTTGGAAAAAGCCTTGAACCAAGTTCTTGAGGAATTACGCATTCCTGCTCCAAATGAATTTGAAGACTTGGATTTATCTCCGCTAGACTTCAAACCCCATATTGCTCCTCAGAAGTTTGAGGAAATGGTGGAAACCGCTCGTGACTTGATTCGTAACGGAGATATGTTTCAATGTGTACTCAGTCAGCGCTTCTCAGCAGAAGTGACTGGAAATCCATTTGACTTTTACAGAAATCTTCGTGTGACCAATCCATCCAATTACCTTTATTTTTATGATTTTGGGGATTATCAAATCATCGGTGCCAGTCCTGAAAGTTTGGTTTCTGTCAAAAATGGCATCGTGACAACCAATCCGATTGCAGGGACACGACCAAGAGGGGCTACGGATGAAGAAGACAAGGCTTTGGCGACAGACCTGCTTTCGGATGAGAAGGAAACAGCAGAGCATCGGATGTTAGTAGACTTGGGGCGTAATGATATTGGCCGCATCTCTGAAACAGCAAGTGTCCAAGTCACCAAGTATATGGAAGTGGAGCTCTTCCGCTACGTCATGCATTTGACCAGTGTGGTCAAGGGGCGTTTGCTTCCAGAACTCACTGCCATGGATGCCTTGAAAGCAACACTTCCAGCTGGAACAGTGTCAGGAGCACCAAAAATTCGCGCGATGAGACGCATCTATGAACTGGAAACAGAAAAACGGGGCGTATACGCAGGAGCAATCGGCTACTTGTCTGCGACGGGTGATATGGATTTAGCCATTGCCATCCGAACGATGATTCTCAAAAATCAAACAGCCTATGTGCAGGCTGGGGCAGGGATTGTCTACGACTCCATCGCCCAAAACGAATACCAAGAAACCATTAACAAAGCAAAATCTATGACTAGAATTGGAGAACTAAGACCATGATTTTATTGATTGACAACTATGATTCTTTTACCTATAACTTGGCCCAATACATTGGGAATTTTGCAGAAGTTCAGGTCTTGAGAAATGATGATCCCAAGCTGTATGAAGAAGCTGAAAAAGCAGACGGTCTGGTCTTTTCTCCTGGTCCTGGTTGGCCAGTTGATGCTGGAAAGATGGAAGACATGATTCGTGATTTTGCTGGCAAGAAGCCGATTCTTGGGATTTGTTTGGGCCACCAAGCCATTGCAGAAGTTTTTGGTGGTAAGTTAGGTTTGGCTCCAAAAGTCATGCATGGGAAACAGAGTAATATCAGCTTTGAAGCGCCATCTGTTTTGTATCAAGGTATCGAGGATGGCCGTGCGGTCATGCGTTACCACAGTATTTTGATTGAAGAAATGCCAGAAGACTTTGAAGTGACAGCTCGTTCAACTGATGACCAGGCCATTATGGGAATTCAACACAAAAATCTACCAATTTATGGTTTCCAGTACCATCCAGAGAGTATCGGAACGCCAGATGGCTTGTCTTCCATTCGGAATTTTATCGAGAAGGTTGTAAAGTGAGGAAACTAGGATGAAAGAGATTATTGAAAAACTAGCAAAATTTGAAAATTTATCAGGTGTGGAAATGACGGATGTCATTGAGCGTATCGTAACTGGGCGTGTAACGGAGGCGCAGATTGCTTCTCTCCTCTTGGCTCTTAAGATGAAGGGGGAAACACCTGAAGAGCGCACAGCCATTGCCCAGGTCATGAGAGGCCATGCTCAACATATTCCAACTGAAATTCATGATGCCATGGACAACTGTGGTACAGGTGGAGACAAATCCTTCAGCTTTAACATTTCCACAACCTCAGCCTTTGTCTTGGCTGGTGGTGGTGTTCATATGGCAAAACACGGTAACCGCTCGATTTCTTCTAAATCTGGTTCTGCAGATGTCCTCGAAGCCTTGGGCATCAACCTAGACCTTAAACCAGCTGAACTAGGTAAGATTTTTGATAAAACTGGAATCGTCTTTCTCTTTGCCAAAAATATGCACCCAGCTATGAAATACATCATGCCAGCTCGTTTGGAATTGGGAATTCCAACGATTATGAACTTGACTGGTCCCCTGATTCACCCGATGGCCTTGGAAACACAGCTTCTTGGAATTAGCCGCCCAGAACTTCTAGAAAGCACAGCTCAGGTTTTGAAAAATATGGGTCGCAAACGTGCCATCGTGGTTGCTGGGCCAGAAGGACTGGATGAAGCTGGTTTGAACGGAACAACCAAGATTTCTCTTCTTGAAAATGGCGAAATCAGCTTATCAAGCTTTACTCCAGAGGATTTGGGAATGGAACGTTACGCTATCGAAGATATTCGTGGAGGCAATGCTCAGGAAAATGCAGAAATTTTGCTCAGCGTTCTTAAAAATGAACCAAGTCCATTCTTGGAAACTACAGTTTTAAATGCAGGTCTTGGTTTCTATGCTAATGGTAAGGTGGCTAGTATTAAGGATGGAGTTGCCTTGGCTCGTCAAGTGATTGCTAGTGGCAAGGCCCTTGAAAAACTTAGACTGTTACAGGAGTACCAAAAATGAGTCAGGAATTTTTAGCACGAATTTTGGAGCAGAAGGCGCGTGAGGTCGAGCAGATGGAGCTGGAGGAAATCCAGCCCCTGCGCCAGACCTATCGCTTGTCTGACTATCTAAAACAACACCAAGACCGATTACAGGTAATCGCTGAAGTCAAGAAAGCTAGCCCTAGTCTGGGAGATATCAATCTAGATGTGGATATTGTGCAACAGGCCCAGACTTATGAAGCGAACGGAGCAGTGATGATTTCTGTTCTGACAGATGAAGTTTTCTTTAAAGGACATTTGGATTATCTACGGGAGATTTCCAGTCAGGTAGGAATTCCGACGCTCAACAAGGACTTTATTATCGATGAAAAGCAAATCATCCGTGCTCGCAATGCGGGTGCGACAGTCATCTTGCTCATTGTGGCTGCCTTGTCAGAAGAACGTCTCAAAGAACTGTATGACTACGCGACAGAGCTTGGGTTGGAAGTCTTGGTGGAGACCCACAATCTAGCTGAACTAGAGGTAGCTCACAGACTTGGTGCCCAGATTATCGGGGTCAATAACCGCAACTTGACCACCTTTGAAGTTGACTTGCAGACCAGTGTAGACTTGGCTAAACATTTCAAAGATGATTGCTTGTACATTTCTGAATCTGCTATTTTCACAGGGCAGGATGCGGAACGAGTAGCACCATACTTTAACGGAATTTTAGTAGGGACAGCTCTCATGCAGGCAGAAGATGTGGCCCAGAGCATCAAGGAGTTGCAGATTGACAAAGGTTAAGATTTGTGGATTATCTACTAAAGAAGCGGTGGAAACAGCCGTTTCAGCAGGAGCCGACTACATCGGCTTTGTCTTCGCACCTAGTAAAAGACAGGTGACCTTGGATCAGGCTGCTGAGCTGGCAAAGCTTATTCCTGCAGATGTCAAAAAGGTTGGTGTATTTGTTTCACCAAGTCGGGCAGAACTGCTAGAAGTCATTGACAAAGTTGGCTTGGACTTGGTACAGGTTCACGGTCAGGTGGCAGATGGTTTGTTTGAGAATTTGCCTTGTCCCAGTATTCAGGCTGTGCAGGTGGATGGAGAGGGTCATGTGCCCAATTCTCAGGCAGACTATCTACTCTTTGATGCCCCTGTGGCAGGGAGTGGCCAGACCTTTGACTGGGGCCAACTGGATACGACAGAACTAGCTCAGCCATTTTTCATCGCAGGTGGGCTTAATGAAGACAATGTAGTAAAAGCAATTCAACACTTTACTCCATATGCAGTCGATGTATCAAGCGGAGTGGAGACAGATGGACAAAAAGATCAGGAAAAGATTAGAAGATTTATAGAGAGGGTAAAGAATGGCATATCAAGAACCAAATAAAGATGGATTTTACGGAAAATTCGGCGGACGTTTTGTCCCAGAAACATTGATGACAGCAGTTTTGGAGTTGGAGAAGGCCTACCGTGAAAGTCAGGCAGACCCAAGTTTCCAAGAGGAATTAAACCAACTTTTGCGCCAGTATGTGGGACGTGAAACTCCCCTTTACTACGCAAAAAACTTGACCCAGCATATTGGCGGAGCCAAGATTTATCTTAAACGTGAAGATCTTAATCATACAGGGGCCCACAAAATTAACAATGCCTTAGGACAAGTTTTACTTGCCAAACGCATGGGTAAAAAGAAAATTATCGCAGAAACAGGTGCTGGTCAGCACGGTGTGGCAACTGCAACAGCTGCAGCCCTCTTTAACATGGCATGTACCATCTACATGGGTGAGGAAGATGTCAAACGCCAAGCCCTCAATGTCTTCCGTATGGAGCTTTTGGGAGCTAAGGTTGAGGCAGTGACAGACGGTTCGCGCGTGCTCAAGGATGCGGTCAATGCAGCCCTTCGTTCATGGGTAGCTAATATCGATGATACCCACTATATTCTTGGTTCTGCCTTGGGGCCTCATCCATTCCCAGAAATCGTTCGTGACTTTCAAAGTGTCATTGGTCGAGAAGCTAAACAACAGTACCGTGATTTGACAGGTCAAGATTTACCAGATGCCTTAGTAGCCTGTGTTGGTGGTGGTTCTAATGCTATCGGGCTCTTCCATCCATTTGTAGAAGATGAGTCTGTGGCCATGTATGGGGCTGAAGCGGCTGGACTTGGTGTGGATACGGAGCACCACGCAGCTACCTTGACCAAGGGTCGTCCAGGTGTTCTTCACGGTTCGCTTATGGATGTGCTCCAAGATGCCCATGGTCAAATCTTAGAAGCTTTCTCAATCTCAGCAGGTTTGGACTACCCAGGTATTGGTCCAGAACATTCTCACTATCATGATATCAAACGAGCCAGCTATGTTCCTGTGACTGACGAGGAAGCCTTGGAAGGATTCCAACTCTTGTCTCGCGTGGAAGGGATCATCCCAGCCTTGGAATCTAGCCACGCTATTGCTTTTGCGGTGAAATTGGCCAAAGAACTCGGTCCAGACAAATCCATGATAGTCTGTCTATCAGGTCGTGGGGACAAGGATGTGGTTCAAGTCAAAGACCGCTTGGAATCAGATGCAACAAAGAAGGGAGAAACTCATGCCTAAGACACTAACAGAAAAATTGAATGCTATAAAAGCAACTGGAAAAGGAATTTTCGTTCCTTATATCATGGCTGGAGACCACGAGAAAGGTTTGGGTGGTCTCGCTGAAACAATCCACTTTTTAGAAGATTTGGGTGTTTCGGCTATTGAAGTGGGCATTCCCTTTTCAGACCCTGTTGCAGATGGACCTGTTATCGAAGAAGCTGGCTTGCGCAGTTTAGCACACGGGACTTCGACACAAGCTTTGGTTGAAACCTTGAAAACCATTGAAACAGAGGTTCCGCTGGTCATCATGACCTACTTCAACCCCCTCTTTCAGTACGGTGTGGAGAACTTTGTCAAAGATTTGGCAGATACAGCTGTTAAGGGCTTGATTATCCCAGACCTGCCTCATGAGCATGCCAACTTTGTAGAACCATTTTTGGCAGACACAGACATGGGCTTGATTCCCCTAGTTAGTTTGACGACAGGAATTGAGCGTCAAAAAGAGTTGATCAAGGGGGCAGAAGGATTCGTCTATGCAGTTGCCATCAATGGGGTGACAGGGAAATCAGGCAATTACCGCGCAGATTTGGACAAGCACTTGGCACAATTGCATCAAGTGTCCGATATCCCAGTCTTGACAGGTTTTGGCGTATCTAGTCAAGCCGATGTTGAACGCTTCAATGCGGTATCAGATGGTGTTATCGTTGGTTCGAAAATTGTAAAAGCTCTCCATCAAGGAGAGCCAATTCAGGACTTTATCAAACAAGCAGTAGCTTACCAAAAATAATCACACAAGCAGCAAGTAAGAGGAAAGGCACAAAAGGAAGTCTTTCCTTTTTCTTTTGCAGGAGAAAGGCTAGAATCCCCGTCGCAGAAGCAAACTGAATCAAGATGAGTAACTCGGTTGCGCTAAAGACGAGAGCACAAGAAGCCAAAAATAGGAAATCTCCTGCGCCCATGCGGATATCGATAAAATGAGCTAAAATTCCGAGGATAAGGAAGAAGACCATGACTAGATTCCAGCCAGAGGAAACCATGAGGATTAGGTGGAAAGTCATCCAGACCAGTAAGGGATATTCCTGATGGCGAAAGTCGTAAATGCCCAAGGTCAAACCAGCAGTGATTAGGATGACTTGACTCAAGGAAAGTAATTCCCAAGACCAAGCCAGAAAGAGGAGTCCTAAACCTAGTTCAAAGAGGGCATACCAGACAGGATAGCGAGCCTTGCAGTAGCGACAGCGAAAGCGATTGAAGACCTGCGAGAGAATCGGAATCAAATCTAAGGGACGCAAAGGAGTCTGACAGGAATCGCAGTGACTGGCTGGGCTGATAATGGATTGCTCTGGAAAACGGTCGATGAGCAATCCAAGAAAGGAAGCGAGAATGCTCCCGACAAGAAAAAAATAAATATCAATCATACTTATCTATTCGTAAAAAATAGTAGAAGTAGTATAATAAAGAAACATAGACAAGATAGTGAGGTCAAGATGATAATTCGTTTTGAAGAAAAGGTGAGCACAGAAAACGCTCAGCTCGTATGCCAATGGTCCAACTCCCTTGGCAAATCCTTTCAAGAACAATGGATGGGACCAAGGATTTCTTTTCCCTTGACAATTCAAGTTTTGCAAGAGTTGGAAGGAATCTTTTCAATCTTTGAAGGACAAGAGTTTGTCGGGCTTATCCAGAAAATCAGGCTAGAAGACAGTAATCTTCATATTGGAAGATTTTTTATCAATCCTCAGAAACAGGGGCAAGGCTTAGGTAGACAGGCTTTAAGGAAATTTGTTAGTTTGGTCTTTGAAAATAAAGATATAGACAGCATCTCTCTAAATGTCTTCGAGGCAAATCAAAGAGCTCAGAATCTTTACCAAAAAGAAGGATTTGAAATCGTTCAAATAGTTGAAGAACCTGTACGAAAATACATCATGAAAAAGAGGAGGTAGAAATCAAACAGCCTTGAAATCAATGTTGACTGCGATGATGAACCTGAATCAGCCCCTCAAAAGGGTCTGTATATGAATGAACGTTACCAGTGTTTAAAAACTAAAGAATATCAGGCACTTTTATCTTCCAAGGGTAGACAAATTTTCGCTAAACGTAAGATTGATATGAAATCTGTCTTTGGGCAGATAAAGGTTTGTTTGGGTTATAAGAGATGTTATCTGAGAGGTAAACGTAAAGTGAGAATTGACATGGGATTCGTACTCATGGTCAACAACCTGCTGAAATATAATAAGAGAAAGAGGCAAAATTAAAAAGCTAGAGTTCCGCAATTGGAAATCTCTAGCTTTTTGTTTTCTGAGAATCATCTTGACTCAGACTCTTTTGACTAATGTTACTAAAGAGATAAAGTAACTTTTAGCCTTATTTATTGTCGCCACTCAACATGTTTTTAACACCTTCGATAGCACCTTCTACAGCGTCTTTGGCATCTTCAGCAACTTCTTTTACTTTAGAAACAACTTTTTCAGCTGTTCCTTCTTTTTCCATTTTTTCATCTCCGATGGCTTTCCCAACACCTTCTTTAATAGAACCTTTAGCTTGATTCAATTTTTCTTCTACTGACATGATAATTTCTCCTGTTATATTTATTTTATATTAGTTTACACGAGTTTTTTCGTGAGATACTACACCAGTTGCTGCACCTTTAACAGCTTCTACACCTTCGCTAACTTTTTCTTGAACAGTTGAGAAACCAGATCCAAGACCAGATTTAGCTTTTTCGAATTGTTCTGAAGCGAATTCTCCTGTTGATTCAGCAACGTCAGATACGCGATCTTGAAGGCTTACTGAGTCTGCTTCATGTTGTTCTTTAGTTTTGATGTCGACAACGTTTACGTTGATTTCAACAACTTCCAAGTCAGTCATTTTAGCAACTTCTGAAGATACGATTTCTCTGATTTCTGAATATAAAGCTGGAACATTTTTTTGGTACTCAGCAATAATGTTTAAGTCAACTGCAACTTGTGTTTTACCAACTTCTACGTTAACACCACTTGTTACGTCATCGCTGTTAACGATTTTTTCTTTAAGATTTGAGAAGAAACCACCGTCGATTCCCAAAAGACCTGAAACGTTTTCTAGTGACAGACCAATGATTTTTTGGATAACTTTATCTTCGTAAGTAAGTTCCCCTTTGATTTCGTGAGCTACAGCAGTAGCATCTTTCTTTTCTACGTTAGTGTTAATGTTTTTTTCGTTTGACATATGAAACTCCTTTAATTAAATTAGTAATTTTTATTTATCTATATAGTTTTTTTCGATATATAATCCAGCTGCAACTCCCAGTGCTCCTAAAATCAATACAAATATTGTCTTGAAGAAGCCAAAGGAGATAATCAAACAAGCGAGAAATACGCCTATGAGACCAGTGATAATTGGATATCGATATTGTTTAAGCCATTCCATTTTTTACTTCCTTACTTCACACGACTAACAGTCTTTTTGTTTTGAGGTTTTGGTTTAGGCTGGTAGTCTTTTACTAGAACTTCTAGTTTAACCTGACGCTCAATACCAAAAAACTGCTTCAATCCATTAGTTATTTCATTTTGAATTAGTTGGCATCTGTCAGCGATGTTGTCCGAAGGAAGAATTTTACCTTCTACATGAACGAAACATTTATTTTTTCGTAAATTTACATGAACAGTTGGGTTCTTGATCAATCCATGATCACTCACCAAACTTCTAACAAAACCTTCGATTGCTGAATTCTTTAATTTCAATGTATCGTTTTTAGTTTCAAGTTGAATTTCCAAATAACGTTTAGGATAAAACAACACAACTAACATCGATAACAAAACTAAAGTTGATAGAGCCACTATCCCCCAGAATATATATCTAGAGAGATAAAATTCAACGAAATGATTCTGTCTCCAGCTAAATAGCTGAATGCCTAGATCACTAACTTGATGATAATCTATCAAAACAGGAAGGAAAATTGTCAAGATTAAAATACAGAAAATAATGAAACATATTTTCTTTGCTTTTGACATATACAATCCTTTCGATTTAACATTTAAACTATTTTTACCCGTCTAATCTATTTAAAAATAGTTTATTACTACAAGTAATTATTTTTTACCTGTAAAGAATGATACTACAGTAACAACAATTGCTGCTCCTGCAATAGATGGGATCAAAGCCATTCCAACGATGGATGGGCCTCAACTACCTAAAAGGGATTGTCCTACAGATGACCCGACTAAACCAGCGAATACATTTGCGACGATTCCCATAGAACTACCTTTTTTAGTGATTCTACCTGCTACAAGTCCAATAAGACCTCCAGCAATGATTGACCACAATATTGCTTACCCTCCTTTTTTATTTTAATATCAAAAAATAAATCAATTCCTTTGATTATTGCTATTGTATAATTTTAATATAAAATAATCAATTATTTTGATTATTATATAATTTTAATATAAAAAAATCAAATTCTTTGATTGTTGCTATTATATAATTTTTAAAATTAAAAATATAATCTTTCGACTTGAATTTGATTCTGTATTCACGCCCTCAATAGACGGTAAAATAAGAAAATTGTTTATATATTGTCTCTGTAGTGTTATTATACGAAATAAAAGATTTAGGAAAAGTCGTTATATCATGTTATACCTATTCTTTGTGGTATAATTGCAAGAGGTTTAATCCGATAATTTATAAAGAGAGAAAGACATTCATGAGAGATTTATTATCTAAAAAAAGTCATAGGCAATTAGAATTATTAGAATTATTATTTGAACATAAACGATGGTTTCATCGTTCTGAACTAGCAGAGTTACTAAATTGTACAGAACGTGCAGTCAAAGATGATCTATCCCATGTTAGATCTGCTTTTCCTGACTTGATTTTTCATTCTTCTACTAATGGTATACGCATTATTAATACCGATGATAGTGATATTGAAATGGTTTACCATAATTTCTTTAAGCATTCAACTCATTTTTCGATTTTAGAATTTATCTTTTTTAATGAAGGCTGTCAAGCTGAGAGTATTTGTAAAGAATTTTATATCAGTTCATCTTCGCTCTATCGTATTATTAGCCAAATCAATAAAGTGATTAAAAAGCAATTTCAATTTGAAATTAGTCTGACCCCTGTTCAAATCATTGGAAATGAGAGAGACATTCGTTACTTTTTTGCACAATATTTTTCAGAAAAATATTATTTCCTAGAATGGCCATTTGAAAATTTTTCATCAGAGCCCCTATCTCAATTGTTAGAATTGGTTTATAAGGAAACAAGCTTTCCAATGAATTTGTCAACGCATAGAATGCTAAAGCTGCTCCTGGTTATTAATCTATATCGAATAAAGTTTGGTCATCTTATGGAAATAGAGAAAGATTCTTTTAACGACCAAAGTTTGGATTTTTTAATGCAGGCAGAAGGAATAGAAGGTGTTGCTCAGAGTTTTGAATCAGAATACAATATCTCTTTAGATGAAGAAGTTGTTTGCCAATTATTTGTGTCTTACTTTCAAAAAATGTTTTTCATAGATGAAAGTCTCTTTTTGAAATGCGTAAAAAAGGATAGCTATGTTGAAAAATCTTACCATCTATTGAGTGATTTTATTGATCAGATTTCAGTCAAGTATCAGATTGAGATTGAGAATAAGGATAATCTGATTTGGCATCTGCATAATACTGCACATCTGTATCGTCAGGAGTTGTCCACTGAGTTTATTTTATTTGATCAAAAAGGGAATACAATCAGGAATTTTCAAAATATTTTCCCTAAATTTGTTTCAGATGTAAAAAAAGAGCTTTCTCATTATTTAGAGACTCTTGAAGTTTGTTCTAGTTCAATGATGGTAAATCATCTATCTTATACCTTCATCACTCATACCAAACATTTGGTGCTTAATCTACTACAAAATCAGCCAAAGCTGAAGGTTCTGGTTATGAGTAATTTTGATCAGTATCATGCAAAATCCGTTGCAGAGACACTTTCTTATTATTGCAGCAACAATTTTGAACTTGAAGTTTGGACTGAATTAGAATTATCAAAGGAATCTTTAGAAGAATCGCCTTATGATATCATCATTTCTAATTTTATTATTCCTCCGATTGAAAATAAGAGACTGATCTATTCAAATAATATAAACACGGTCTCACTCATATCTTTGTTAAATGCCATGATGTTTATTCGATTAGATTAGTAACCTAAAATAAAAAATGCTATTTCGCGTTTTGAACTGTACCTCAAAAGTTAGACAGAAAAAATCTAATTTTTGGGGTGTTTTTATTAAGAAAAGACCTTCAGTCATTTAAGTAAAATGTACATCTAGAGTCATAGTCCTCTAAAACTCTTGCTTTTTTTGTAGAAGATACGAAAAAAACCTTGATTCCAAGGCTTTTCCTGTTGTATGTAGATGCCCCCTACATGGATTTGTAAGAACTTTTCATATTGAAAATAAACAAAAATGTTGAAATATAGCTGATTTTAGGGAAATACTTTTAGGTGTTTTCAATGTCAGGATTTAAAAATGGGGCAAAAGTGGGGCAAAAACGAATGACTCGTATTTGGTTTGAAAACCTATAATACCTAATGATTATGCTATTCTAGATATATAGTTTTGTTATAAATAAATGTCAGTGCGAGTTCAAATCGGAGGATAAAATGGAAAAACAAATTAATGAAAAAAAGCCTTGGTTCCCAAAGCTTTTTAATCTTATAAACTCATTAAAACAACTCCCAGTAAGGTGTGGAATGTTTTTTAGTCTGTGTCATATAAAAATAAATAGAATGAATAGCTATAGCTAGAGCTAAAATGGTTGTAATACTTACTACTATTATAGGATTAGAAGCAAAGATTAAAGAGAGAATCAAGGCAGCCAGATAGAGTGTAGCTTGGACACAGTAGTAACTTTTCGAATAGCGAAGATAGTGTTTGTTATAGGGCCCATTTGCTAGGACAGCAGCTTGGAAGAGGCCAATTCCGATATAAAAGAAGCTGGTTGCAAAGAGAAGATTAGTTTCAGGATTCAGAAGAAAACTCATCGAAACGGTCATCATCATAAGTCCAATGAAAATAGGATAGTGACTGTAAATTAGAAATAGTCCCTTTTGATTAGATTTTTCATCAATAGCATGGTCGAATTGACCAAAATAAAACAAGAACAGAGAAAGCATAATAATGAAATAAAGAACCGAATAAATCGAGAAATTCTCGATTGTAAAGAAGTTAGCTAGCTCCATAATCATCTCTCCAAACGTAATAATGACAAGAAGGGAGATGCGCTCGATTAAATGGGGGAGATTTACCTGGTAATGATCATCTTTACTAATCGAGGTAATTGGCGTAATAAATGTTAGCAGAATACTAGCATAAAGGATATAGACTCCAATGTAAATAGGAAGAAGAGCTGCTAGATAGATTTCTAAACTTCGTAGACCTGTTATCCATAGAAAACCTTTGATACTTTCCCGATTAACATCATCGGTTGATTTTCTAAAAAATTCAACCAAATATTGAAAAAATAAGGTAAGGGTTAATGTACCAATAGCCCAACAGAGATAATGAAAATATTGTTGCCAATCAGGTCCAATCATATTGGCTATAAAGAGTAAAATTCCCATTTTGATAAACATGATTACTATGTTAAATAAAGAGTTCTTTCCATAGCGATTGGTATAATCGGTTTGAATCATCCAGGAATCGATGAGAAGCAAGACAGACATGAAAAAATCAAGCAAAGAATTCCAAGTCAAAATACCGTTATGAAGATGGTGAATTAAAGCAGTTACTTTTGAAATCGCAAAAACAAAAACTAGATCATAAAAAAAGTTCTGAATAATTTACACGTTTATGTTTAACAAGAGTTGTCATCTTAAGACCTTTCTATTTTAGAAGTACAATTTATTATAACATAAAATGGTAATGAGAGAAAAGAAGATGCTTAAATAACTTCATGTGGCGCGAATGAACTGCGCCACAAAAGTTAGGTTTTTTCTGTCTAACTTTTGGGGTGCAGTTCAGAAGGGGTGTTTTTTCTATCGTTTTTTAGTGCTAAGACTACACAAAAAAGCCTTGATTCCAAGGCTTTTTCCTGTTGATTTAGATGCCCCCTACAGGGATTTGGAAAGGACTTTCATATTGAGAGCAATTAAAAATATTGAAATATAAGTGATTTTAGGTATTTTCAATGTCATGATTTAAAAATGGGACAAAAGTGGGGCAAAAACCATACAGATTCTAAACTGTATGGTTCTTTTTTTATCTAACCAAGAAAGGTTAAAACTTATTAAAACAAATGCAATCAACTGTTGAAAACTTTTTAGTCCGTGTAATATAAAAACAAGTAAAAAGTTGAACTATAGGGAATATTGTGTCATAATAGGTAATAGATGAATAATTAATAGATTGGAAATAATGCTTTCTTACCTTAACAAGTTGAATTGGTTATACATTTTTTCGTCTCAATTGTACTTATCTCTCAAGTTTAGTTAATTTTTATTAGCTTTGTTTTCGAATCAATAAAACAAATTTTAGAAGTGCATAAGACAAGATGGTGACATTACTACAGTCATTTCTAGTCACCATATGTTGCTGGCACAGGCTGTTTGTAGTGTTGGCTATTTACTAGTCAGTTTAATCGGAGTGTTTAATTTTTATTGTTGAAAGGTTTTTATATGGCGAAAATTCTATCTTTAGGTCTGACAGGTAAGAAATTACTTGCTCAGGGGTTCTTGTTTGTTCTGCTAGGTCTCATCTTGATGGTCACGGGGACTTGGTTGCCAGTAAAGGTTATTCGACTGGTTCTGTTTTTAGCTTGGATAGCAACGGTCTTAGATTTAGTATTACGTATTTTCAAAAAAAGTCAGTCAACGGACACCTTGGGAGTTGCACTGGTTAAATTGTTAGTGCTGGGATATTTGCTTGGCTCCAATCTTGCGACGGATGTGCCGATTTATATTTTGGCTCTTGTGATTGGAGTTTATCAGATTTTTCATGCTAGTATTAACCTTGTCACCTATGTTCTCTACCGCAAAAACAAAATTCGACCTCGTTTTCGTCTCTTACTAGATGGACTCGTACTAGTTTTTCTTGGTGGGACTAGTCTTTTGTCCTCTACAGGAAATTCTGTCTTTCAACTCTTTGTATTAGGGGCTTATTTTTTCCTTTATGGTGTGTCCAATATCCGTGATGGTTTCTTGTTTGAGGAGGAAATTGGGAAAAACCATCTCAAACGTCGTATTAGAATTAGCTTACCTATTGTCCTAGCCGCTCTCATCCCTGCAAGAACTTTAGCAAAAGTTAACAAATTTATGCTGGAAAATGCTGATGAGGAAGAAGATATCCATCTTGGAATAGTGAAGTCTGGTAAGACAGCGGAGCTTGAAATTTTTGTTCATACAGCTGAGACCTCTCTGTTTTCGGCAATTGGTCATGTGGATATCTGCTATCAAGGCCGTGTTATTTCTTATGGCAACTATGATCCGTCTTCTGAGACCTTATTTGGCATGGTAGGAGATGGTGTCTTATATTTCTGTGATCGTGACAAGTACATTGACCTATGTAAACGTGAGAGTCAAAAAACGCTTTTTGGTTATGGGATAGATTTGACGCCTGAAATGGAAAAAGCAGTTCAGAAAAAGTTGGCTGAATTGAAACAACTGACGATTCCATGGGAGCCAAGTGCAGATAAAATCATGACAGGTGATGGTAAGGAAGACTACACCTACGCTTATAAAATCAGACATGAGACAGATGGGGAACTTTATAAATTTATCAAATCTAAGTTTAAATCCTACTTTGTCTTATCTACAAACTGTGTGCTCTTGGCTGATACCATAGTCGGTCAGGCTGGCACCGATATCCTCTCACCCAAAGGATTTATCGCTCCAGGAACTTACCAAGCCTACCTTAATCGAGAGTTTGAAAAACCAAATAGTATAGTCGTATCTAAACATGTTTATTAAGGAGAATTTATGAACTTAGTAAAAAAATACACCCCGTTAATACTTTTTATAGGGCTGGTTGCTCTTGTAATTCTGAATGCATCGAGCTTTATATCAGGAGCAATCTCTCTCTTTGATGTAATATCAACCTTGATTTATGGTGCTGTTATTGCTTTTGTGCTTAATGTTCCTATGAAAAAAATTGAACAGTACTTAGTTAAATTGAAGGTAAAGGAAGAGTTGCGTCGTCCGATTGCCATGGTACTTGTTTTCCTAGCTCTTATCTTAATCGTGATTGCTCTTTTGGTTTTGGTGCTGCCAACCCTAGCCCAGACTATTAGTCAGCTGGGAACAGTCCTTTCAACAGTCCTTACTCAACTTGGGAAATTGCTAGGCAGCTCGGAATTTGTAACCAAAGACATGTTGTCAACTATCGTATCAGGCATACAGGGACAATCTAGTTCTATTAGCCAAGCTTTGATAGGTTTTTTATCAGGTCTGACTAGTAATATCGGCAATATTTTTTCAAGTTTGATGAATGCCTTTTTGATTATAGTCTTCACCTTTTTATTTTTATCCAGTAAGGAACATTTGGCAGCGATGACGAGTCGACTTCTAAAAGTTTTTCTTCCAGAGAAGGTGGTGATAA
This sequence comes from Streptococcus oralis subsp. dentisani, assembly GCF_002860905.1. GTDB lineage: Bacteria > Bacillota > Bacilli > Lactobacillales > Streptococcaceae > Streptococcus > Streptococcus oralis_BA. Next base: position 39,986 of record NZ_PKIG01000003.1, read on the forward strand.
AGTTGACTTACATTGGACAAGTAGCACTAGAGACTTATGACCAATTTTTGATGAGTCAGCTGATTGAAGCAGTTATCATAGGAGTTATGATAGCGGTTGGTTACAGCGTGTTTGGGATACCCTATGGAGTAATGACAGGTATCTTTGCAGGAGTGCTATCGTTCATTCCTTATGTAGGGCCTATGATTGCTTGTGTTGTGGGAGCGATTTTTATCTTCACAGTGAGTCCTACTCAAGCCTTACTTTCTCTTCTTCTATATCAAGTTATACAGCTGATTGAAGGAAACCTTATTTATCCTAGAGTTGTAGGTCAGTCTATTGGTTTGCCAGCTATTTTCACGCTTGCGGCTGCTAGTATTGGAGGCAATCTTTTCGGACTACTTGGAATGATATTCTTTACCCCCGTATTTGCTGTTATCTATCGACTGGTTAAAGAATTTGTCGTTGCAAAGGAAAATCAGGTAGATTAAGAAAAACTAAATTTAATAAGATATACTGAGAAGAGAGTGAGAGATTCTCTTCTCTTTTATTTTTAAATACTTTTCTACAAAAAGCTATTAGACGTTAAAAAAAGCCTTGGTTTCAAGGCTTATTTCTGTTGATTTAGATGTGCCCCCTGCAGGGCTCGAACCTGCGCCCCATAGCTTAAGAGTCTACTGCTCTACCAACTGAGCTAAGGAGGCAACAGAAAAAGCTGAGAATGTAACTTCCCAGCTATTTTAATATGCCCAAAATGGCAGCTAGATTATTTACGAAAGGCATCAAGGATATAGGTGAAACCAACAATTAAAAATGCAAAGGCAACGACATAAACGACAAAGACACTTGTAGCTACTGGATTGAACAAAATCACTAGACCTAGTAAAAATGCAAGCAACGCTATCCACATGATATGGTTGCCAATAATAGGGAAAATCAATCCCAGACGATTGCCTTTAAAGAAAGCTATAATGGCTTCTACAATTAACCAAATTCCTAAAATAGTTGGAATGACAACTGGTAGCGTCACAAAGCCATAGGCAACGAGGTAAAGAGCTAAGAGAAGATTAACAATCCCTTGGAAAAGATGAGCTGGTGAGCGAAGCTCTTTTGGTACAGAGAAATAGCCTAAAATAGCTGCTATAGAAGAAACCAGTAAACCAAATGCAATCCACCAGCTGTAAGCAACAAGATTAGCTACTGGGTTTGTAAATAGAAAGAGTGCTAAAAGGACAAAAACAACTCCTGCAAGGAATAGCAGTAAACGATTAGAAAATTTCATTTCAATACCCCCTATATAGTATAGTATAGTTTGATAATAAAAATATTATACACCTTTTTAGAGGAAATATCAATAAACAAAATGGAAAATTTGGAAGTTTCAGTCTGATTTATGAAAAGAAAATCAGTTTTTATTATTTTGAAAATAAAAAGAGAAGATAAAATTTGTCTTCTCTACATGAAAATATTGTATGGAATCAAAGCAAAAGTAACTGGCTTTACACTATTTGTAAAGATGTAATTTGATTCAAAAAGAAAAGATAGATTTAAAATGTGGGACAAATGATGGGGTAAATCAGTTATAGACAAGCAAAAAAAGCCTTTACTCAAGGCTTTTCCTGTTGTATGTAGATGCCCCCTACATGTAAATTAGCGTTAAAATAAGTTGAAATAAATAAGTTAAAAGCGATTAAATCAAGATATTATCACATGCTAGTTAGTATTGAAATTAAAGAAATTGACCATTGGTTGACCAAATTATGATCAAAAAGAAAATTAAAGTCAATGAATATAGAATAAAGTAGATCAGGAAGCTGGTCTATTTTATTTTGTATTTACTGATATATAAAAAGTTGAATTGTCTTTCTAATAGTGATACAATAGATATACAGTAAGAAAAGGAGAATTGCTATGTCACAAATTGCTGTAAGAGTAGATGATAAATTAAAAAAAGATGCGACTGAAGTTTTTAGTGAATTGGGGTTAGATATGACAACTGCTGTAAAGTTGTTTTTGAAACAGAGTGTGTTGACGAGAAGTATTCCTTTTGAATTAAAACTTAATACAGATTATGAAATTGATTTAGAAAATGGAGATTATATTCGGACGAGAGGTATAGATGAATATAATGAAATTACTCAAAATGCTTTCAAAGAGAGTATAGAGAAATATGAAAATGAAGGAATAACAAAATGTTCTGAAAGTGTAGATGAATATTTTGAAAGAATGGTAAGAGAAAATGCTTAGTTATGAGTTTTCAAATAGATACAATAAAGATTTGGCTAAAATAATTAAGCGTGGAATAGATATAACTCCTATCAACGAAGCTGTTAAGAAGATAATAAATGATGAAGAATTGGGTTATGAATATAAGAAGCATGTTTTAGAGCCTAGAAAAAGAATACCGAAGTTATGGGAAATCCATATTGGTGGAAGAAAGTCTGATTTACTCATGATTTATTATTATTTAGAGAGAGGTACTCATGTTGTTTTTGAACGTGTAGGTACTCATTCGGATTTATTTTAAGGAGATAGAACATGGAAATTAAAGAAATATGTTATCAGGATAGAGTTCCAAAAAACATGATTTCAAAATTTAATTATTTTGTGAGAGATTTTCTGAAGGAGTATTCAGATCAGCTAGAAGAAATGGAAGCTGGTTCAGATATGACGGTTAAGAAAGAATATGAAGCTGATTTAGAAGTCTATTTTGTAGAAATTACATTTCATAGAAAAGGTGGGGGATTCTTTACAGGTTATTTAGATAATGAATTGGCGATAACTTGTAATGGCGAATTTTGGGGAGATGTTATTTTAGAGTAAAAAACGAAGGAAAATTAAATGTTCCTGGATATTTGATTCGTTTTTTAGGTCAAAATGGGCAACCAGATATTTGAAATTTGTTCGAAAATAGAAAAATAACACTATCATTAGATAATGTTATTTTTTTTGTTTTCATTATAAAAATTTGTAGCTATTTCTTTAACGTAGTTTTCATATCTGGCTGGAATTTCAGCATTTTTAAGGTAGTCTTGATAGTTGAAGTGTTCATCTATTGGATATTCACTATTTACTAAACTCATAAAATCAAGGATTCGTCCTTTTTCACTGTTGTTTTCAATGTGATTTTTAAAAGTATCAATTTGAGAAAGTGAATTGTTGCAATCATCATTGATTAAATGGTGTTTTTCATGAAGAAGTACATTGATTTTTTCAATATCGCTTGTGTCGGAACGAAGAAAAATAAAGTGCTGGTTATTTACAAGAATATATCTTCCTTTAGAGTTTAAGTTTTTAAGAGTGATCACTTTACAATTTAATTGTTCTATCTCTTTTATAACTTTATTTAGGTTCATACTTATTTTTTATTTGCAAAATAGTCTTTTAGGAAGTCTTTAATGATCTCTCTATCGTTATCTGTAATGGGAGTACCATCATAAGCGACTGAATTATCAATAGCGTTGTCTATATCAATCTCTAAGTCGAAATCAGGAATATCTGTTTTACCTAGTAAGTAGTCTATCGAAACATTGAAGTAGTCTGCTAGTTTCTCCATTGTTTCGAGGTTCATTTTCTTTTTACCACTTTCAAATTGTTGATAAGCAGGTTGAGAAATATTTAAGAATGTAGCAATATCTTTTTGAGTTAATTTTTCTTTTTTTCGTAGCTTTTTTAGTCTTTCAATAAACATGATTTATTCCCTTCAAAAATTTTTTAAAAAAATTTAAAAAAGTATTGACAAAATAAGCTATAGGTTATATAATAGATACATAAGCAATAGCTTATAAAAATTAAGTAAAAAAAACTTTACTTAATCATAACATTTTATAGGAATTTGAAAATCCTGAATACAACTTAAAAGACAAATTTTAATTTTCAGTATTGAATGTTGTTTCAAGAAACTAGAACTTGTAACTTTAAGTAGTATGATTTCTGATTCAATATAAAAGTTAAGTGAACTTTGAAAATTTAATAAAAAACGTGTCAGACAACGACAAGCATTGACTAAACACGCATATAAAAATTTAGCAATTTAATTATACGTGAATTTTAGGAAAATGTCAAGTTGTCTGATGGTAGATATGTTTCATGGAGTTTAGGTGTAACAAAATAAGCTAGGTAAAAACCTAGCTTACAACTAAAACAATAATCTTATAATCGTATAGATTGTAAATGCGATTGTCATTCCATGAAATGTATCTACAAAACTTTATAGATTCCAAACTCTTTGCTGACTTTTCTTAGTAGGACTAAGGGAAAAACAGATAACGTACAATTGTATAGATTGTGCAAAAAGTTGTCGTTTTTGGGTAGTATTCAAAAGATTTAATGTAAAGACGGACTAACAACTTCATAATGTTGTAAATGATGGATATTGTTTTAGTAATGATTTCAACCATAATGTTCTCTTTTCTAATTTTTTGAAAACAAAAATCCAGCAAAGTGTGTTTCCATCTTACTAAGCTGTTTACGATATTTTGTTTTTTGTTTTTATTTTTATTGGTATTATTATACCATAAGTAAATGTGGTTGGCAAGGAGTTTAGAGTTTGTAAAGTTCACGTTGGGTTTTTCGTCCTTTCGCCTTAGTAGATAAGAAAAGGGAACTGACGGCTGTGGAGCAGTCAATGATACTTTGAAGAGGTAGCTAGAGTGAGATAGTGAGGCTTTATCGTATGGTCGGTGTGTAAGAGTAAAATCTTGCTAATGCCTTTGGGTAAGGAAGAGGGGGTATTGAGTTATCCTTAAATCTGTGACCTTGGCGAAGGGAGTAGGCTGACAAGCTGAAAGTGTGCGAAGATAAGAGCATACAAAAAAATAGTAACAAGAAAAGGCTTTGAAATATAAGCCTTTTTAATTTTACTCAAAAAAACAAAATTAACAATAATTTGATTTTTATAATTCAGGTTTTGTCCTGATAAGAATTGAAAGTATTGTTAGTTTTCACAAGGGAATTATTGAGTTCCTTTATGTAAATTAACAATATGAGTAGAGGTGAAGAAAGAGGAAAAGAAATGATAGATGTATCTGTATCATTGCGCTTGTTTAGAGAAAGAAGTAACAAGACAGAAGATGATTTAGCTAATTATTTAGGTATTCAACGGAAAGCGTATAAGCGTTATGAAACTGGTGAACGTGAACCTAGCATTGAGAAATTATATAAACTAAGCTACTATTATCATTGCAAGATTGATGATTTTATCAATATTGAAGAAAATTTTAGTGTTGATCGAAATGATGTTGTATCGACTAAAGATTTAGATAATATGGGTTGTCATCATCAATTTAGTCATGGTTTGGTAGCTATGTTGACAGAGGGTAAAAGCCATGAAGAGATGATTCGGTTTATTAAAGATGATAAGACTAAATATGTTTTAAAATCTGAAGTGAAACAGTATTTATTGGATTTGGCATATAAGGTTGATAAGAATTAGAGGAGAGGTGAGTAAAATCATATCTGTAGAATGGAAAGGAGAAGATGATGTAAAAACATATTCTGAGGAATGGATCAGGAAGGAATATTTAAGAATATACACTAGATTCTGCTGGAATTTGAAAATATATGCTCATGTAAAAAGGGGGGCTGATGTTTATGTATCATCAAAAAAATGTTGTGAAGATTTATATAGAAGATTGTATGCAATGGGTCAATTAACAAATAGATATTATCAAAAGATTAATCAGAAGATTGATCGTACCTATAATTGTTTTTTAGAAACAGGGGTGATTAAGGAATATTAGCAAAAAGTAGACAAGTTAAAGTATATTTTGTATAATGAATTTAATAATTCAAAAGGAGAAAATGGAAATGATTAATGAAGTTAAGAAAGTTTTATTGGCTGGCGCAATCGCAACGGCAGCGGTTGGAGCAACGACTCAAGCTTCCGCAGAAGAATTAAAACCTACAGAGCCAATTTCAGGGAGCCAACAGAAGACAGCAACTAAAAAAACAGTTACAGAAACTGATGTTGCTATCTCCCAAGCAAATGTGGATCAGGCAAACACAGTTGTAAAAAAACATGAGGAGATTGTAAACACAGCTCAAAATGAGGTGAACAATGCTGAGAAAGCAGTTGATGAAGCTACAGAAACTGTTACTCAAGCGGAGAAAGTAGTCAAGGAAACTACTCCAAAAAATATTCAGGATGCAAAAGGAGATGTCTCTGTAAAAGAGGTTGCTGAGAAGAAGGCTAAAGAAGAACTATCCACTTCTAAAGAGCAACAAAAGCTAGCTGAAAAGAATGTTACTGATCAGGAAGCAAATGTCAAAGAAGCTACTAGAAAACTTGTTGACAAAACAAAAGAAGTTACAGATGCAAAACAAATTGTAGCTGAAAAACAAGCTATTTTAGACGGCACTGGAGTTTCAGGCATTGTTGCCAACGCTGAAGCAGCTAAGCGAAACTTGGAAATGAGCGAAAAAGTTACATCACAAGCTCGAGAAGATTTGGTGACTGCTAAAAAAGCGGATGAACAACGTGCTTCTAAACTGAAACAGGCAGAAGCAGAGGTAACGAGTACAGAAAGAACTAGGTTGGTGAAAGCGCAGGAGTTAGATCAAGCGATTACTAAAGCTACTAACTCTGAAAATCAGTATCGAGTAGCTAAAGAAAATCTATCTAAGGCTCAAAGTATTCTGGATAGTTTGACAACAACCTCTATCACTTATCCTGCTGGCTATGTTGAAGCTTTAAAGGCCTACTTCAATAACCCGACTGAAGAAAATTCAAATAAATTACATGAAATTGCCAAGAAAGGAATGACTGCTGCTGGATTTAGCTCTCCAGATGGTGGTGAGACTTATTACGGTAATACAAACTCTCCATTTAAGCCCAGTGAAGCAGATAAAAAGACTGTGATTGCTGATGTCAATCATTTATCTGCTGAAGTTCAAGATGAACTTGCCATTTTCAATGCACATTTGATTAATGATTTCCGTCGATTGATGGGAACAGATGATATTCCAGTTTTAGTGAATCGAGATATGCAGAAAGTGGCACAGAAAGCAACTCAGCTATCAACTAATCAGGACGGGCATGACCTAGATGCTTTGAACACTGTTGCGAAAGAAGTTGGTTTAAATCAAGGTAATCAAGGTCTGCTTGCTGAAAACATAGGCTTTCAAAGTGCAGGTAATGTAGTAACATTAGCTGATCTGAAACAACAGGCATACGAAAACGTGATTATGATGCTGTTTTATGATAAGCATGCTAATTGGGGCCATGCTTTAAACTTTGCAGGACTTGATCGTGAGTCGGTTACGATGCAGTATATTGGTGTAGCAACCCGAAAGATAGATCATGGTCTGATTGCGATGCACTATGTTGGAACAGATTCTAAAATAATTAATTTGCTGAAAAATAGTTTCCATCAAAATGTTAAAGTTGATACTAAGAACAATCTAGCTAGTCTTCAGGAAAGAATTCAAGCAGCTAGGAACTCTGTGGCACAGGCTCAGGGTACTTATGATACTGCGGAAACGAATCGTAAGGATGCACAAGCTAGAAAAGAACAAGCACAGACAGAATATACTCAAGCAGAAGTTACTGCGCAAAATGCAGTGACTAATCGTAATGATATTCAGAATATTGCTTTAAAAACTCCTGAAGCAGAAGCTAAGTTAAAGCAGGCGGAAGCAAATCTTGAAAAAGCTAGTTTAGAAAACAAACAAGCGCAAGAGGCTTTGGAACAGTTGAATGCAGACGTACAAAACAAACGTGAAGCACTTGCGTTAGCTAAAGATAAACTAGCTGAAAAACAAACTGAATGGAAATCACTGAATGAAGCTTTGACTGCTGAGAAAGAGGCATTGTTTGCTAAACAAGGTGAACTTACTAGAATTAAAGAACTTGTCCTCAGTCGTCAAGCCTTACTTTCAGAATCAACTGAAGCCTTGAAAGCATCAAAAGAGCGAGTGGAAGTTTTGCAAAATGCCCCACAACTCTTAAAAAAGGCAAAACTGAATCTTGAATCTGCTCAAGAAGTTTTGAAAGAAAAGAAATCCGTTCTTGAGTTAGCACTAGCAAAACTAGAAACTGCAAAAGCAGAACAAAGAAAGGTATTAGAGGCTCATAAAGAGTTGTTGTCGGCTTATCATGATTATCTGGAAGCACAGCAAGAAATTAAGAATCAAAAAGAGTTGACAGTTCAGCAAGCAAGTATTGAACAAGATGGAACTCATTCTACTACAGTAGTTCAAAATGGTAAGACTACGAAGTATGTGCACGAACAAGTTGCAAAAGTCAAAGATCCAGTTTATCAAGCACCTGCTGTAGGATACGAATTACCTAAGACAGGAGAAAAAGCTTCTAGTCTTTGGTTCTTTGGAATGTTAACTATTTCACTTTTAAGTTTGTTGAAAATCAAACGAGAATCTAAGGAAAATTAAATTAAGTAAAGTCATCAAGATTTCTTGGTGACTTTTTGATTGGAGAAAGAAATGAAAATTATACATTTTAGGGCGAGAGCTCCTTCAAATTATGTCGAAAGTGAATAATATTGAATACTATATTAAAAATTAAGGAGAAAAAATGAAATTCAATAATGAGACACGAGCTTTCGGTTCAATCCGAAAAACACGACGATGGGGAACATGTGGAGTGATTCTTGGTCTAGCTACCTTAGGATTGATGACTAGTCCAGTTAGAGCAGATGAACGAGTAAATCCAAATCCTGCTACAAATGCGAAAAGTTTACAAGACTCCCCAACGGTGGATTCTACAAAAGACCAAGGTAGTGCAGAAAAATCAACAGGTTCTGTTGAAGTTACTGTTAACCGAGAAAAAGTAGAGTCTGCGGTATCTGCTGCAAAAAAAGCAGGTTTAATTGTAAAAGAAACTGAAGTTGATGGTGGTTTGGTGACTAATTCTGATGAGTTAGCTAAGAAAACTGCTGAAATTGAGTCTACTTACGACAAGCAAGCAACCACTATTGTAGACGAGTCTGAGAAGTACAAAAAGGAAGTAGAAACTCGTAAAGAAGAGATTAAAACGATTACTACTGAGAACAAGGAAAAGCAAGATTCTTATGACAAAGCTAAAGATAAGTATGAAAAAGACTTAGCAGATGCTACTACTAAAAATGCTGAGATTGATAAAGAAAATCAAGAAAAGAATGAGCGTTTAAAAGCTGAGAGAGAGCGTGTAGCAAAAGATAATGAGCGTATCAAACAAGAAAACGCTCTTGCTAAGTCTACTTATGAAAAAGCAGTAGAAGAAAAAGCTAAGAAAGAAGCTGAGATTGATAAAGAAAATGCTTTAGCTAAGAAGAACTACGAAGAAGCTCTAAAAACGTGGACCGATAACCAAAGTCAGTCTGATGCAGCTTTAGCGAAATACAAAGAGCAATTAGCTAAGTATGAAAAAGACTTAGCTGAGTACAACCGTAAGTTAGCTGAGCTAAGAGGTAAGAGAGTTCAAGGTGGCGCAAATGGTGTTACTATTTATGGTGAATTTGATGAGTCGAAACGTGGCTCATTGGATTACTATTCTAAGTTAACAGCAGTATTCGATGCCAATCCAGAATTGGAAGTTGTGGATGGTGCTTTAGGTGCGAATGCTAACACAACTATGAGTTTAGATAAGGATTTGGAACATGATAGATTAGAGAATAAAGACTTCTATGGTCACTCTGATTCTAAAGGTACTTACGGTGGTTCTGTAATCACAGGAATCAAAAAAGGTTCAACATTCACCTTACACGACATCGGTAAAACTAAAACAGGCAAAACAATTTCTGCTAAGTTTGTAGCGCGCAACACTCCTATCCCTGAGCATAACATTGCAGGCAATCCTTCAACTTATACTCGTTTGAATGTTTGGTGGAATAAAGCTAATACTGATACGGATGTTTCTTCTGTAAACTTTAATCCTTACAATTACACTAACGTTGAATGGGATATTCATTACTTTGATGAGAAGTCAGGTAAAGCTATTGATTTAGGGCTTATTACTATCTACTCTGATTTAGATTTCGCACAGTCAGTGCGGCATACTTATGGTGACAATGGGGTAGGTGTTGTAATCAACCCAACGGATTCTCTGGTTAAGGAAACTACAGTTAATGAACAAACACATTGGATGGGTGTGAAAACTGATGGGGTTTACAAACATAATGATCCAACTGGGTTGGAACGTTACAAAATTGGCGATCCTGATTATATCGATGTAGATGATTACAGAGCAACTCCAGAAGGCTCAATTATAAGTGTAGGTCACGGTTCTATCCAACACTTAACTTACTTATTGCGTGGAGATAAACCTTTACATACATACACAGAATCACAATCAGCTTCTTACCGTAAGTATTGGAATGATGAGCGTAGAGCTAACGGGCAACAAGATGATAACGATGATGAAATCTTCGCAGCTGGTTACACCTTCCAACTTTGGGGTGGTCGCTCTGTTATTAATCAACTAGAGGAGCCAAAACCACCACGTAAACCAAGTAAGTCTACAGAACCAAGACCTTTAAAACCTGAATATAAGGAGAAGGATAAGACTCCATTGACTCCTCCTACGGAGAAACCTTTATTAGCCTCACCAAAAGATGAACTAGATAAACCTCACGTTCCTATTCCGAGTGAACCTCCTAAACCAAACTTAAAACCTGTGCCAAATGAGGTCGCGCCGAGAGAAATTAAGGTTACATACACTCGCTTGAAAACTACGCCTACTGTAGAAAAGTTAGTTAAGAACTCTGCAGGTACAAATGTAAATCATTCGTCAGTACCTAAGTTATCAGAAGTTGTTTGGGAGTTGGAAACTAAACCTCTTGCTGCTAATCGTAAGAAAACTACAATTTATGAGTTAACAGATAACTTACCCCAAGGGTATCAACTTGATTTAGCAAAAACTGTAGCTCAAAATTCAGATTTTACAATAACTTATGATAAAGCTAAACATCAGTTAAAAGGGTTATTGAAGTCTGAAGGTTTAGCTAAAGTTAATTTGGATTTAACTAAAGTATTTACCGCACCTGTTCTTAAAGTATATGGTACAGTAACGAATGATGGTGCAACCTATAAGAATAACTTCCGTTTGAATTTAAACAATGAGTTTGAGTCTTATTCAAATATTGTTAAGGTAACAACACCAGGTAAACCGAATGATCCAGACAATCCGAATAACAACTTAATCAAGCCTCTTAAACACAATCATAACAAGGATGGTGTTATCATCGATGGAAAGACAGTTCTAGCTGGTTCAACGAATTACTACCATATAACCTTGGATTATGATCAGTATAAAGGGATAAAGGCAGATCCATCTGCTATTCTAAAAGGCTTTGGTGCGATTGATGATTATCCAGAAGAGGCAGTAACTATTAATAAATCAGATATTCGTTATATTGATAGTGAAGGAAAAGAAGTTTCTGGTATTTCAGTGTATCAGTACGATTCTATTGAAGCTGTTGATAATGATAAGGTTAAAGCCTTTCTAGAGAGTTCTGAAATTAAGCCTAAGGGAGCTTTCCAAGTATTTTTAGTGGATGATCCAGAAGCCTATTTTAACCAATATATCAAGGCAGGAAAATCTGTTACAATTATTGATCCAATGGTAACCAAGAAAGAATTGCGAAATACAGGAAAATCATTTGAGAATACGGCTTACCAAGTTGATTTCGGTAACGGATATCAAACTGAAACTGTAGTCAATAATGTTCCTACTGTTAAACCAACCAAGAAGAATCTGAACAAGGCAGGTGTGAACATCGATGGGAAACAAGTCTTGGCAGGCTCTGTCAATTACTACAAGGTTACGGCAGATTATAGCCAATACAAGGGCATTGAAGCGGATAAAGACCGTATTGGCAAAGGGTTCTATATCGTTGATGATTATCCAGAAGAAGCAGTTACGATTAATCAAGATGGTGTTCAAGTGACGGATTCTAAAGGGCAAGTAGTCAAAGGTTTGAAAATGGCTCTTTATGAGAGTTTAGCTAAGGCACCATCAGGTGTCCAAGAAGCTCTGAAGTCTAGCCATATTACTCCGAAAGGAGCGATTCAAGTATTCGAGGCGGAGAATCCAGAGGAGTTCTACAAGACCTATGTGCAAGCTGGAAAAGTTCTGACGATTACCAATCCAATGACTGTTAAGAAGGAATTGGGTCAAACAGGTGGTAAGTATGAGAATACAGCTTATCAAGTTGATTTTGGTATGGCTTATGTAACTGAAACTGTAGTCAATAATGTTCCGAAGATTGAACCTAAGAAAGATGTGGTGATTGACCATCTAAGTAAAGAAAGTTTAGATGGCAAAGATGTCAAGCTGAATCAAACGTTTAATTATAAATTAGTTGGTTCCTTGATACCAAGAGATCGCTCAGAACAGTTATTTGAATATAAGTTTAGAGATGACTACGATGAAACACATGATGATTATCAGAGTATCTATCAAGTGTTTGCTGCTGTAGATTTTGAAACAAGTGATGGTCAAAAATTTAAAGCTGGTGATGAATTAACTAAGTTCACAAGTCAAGTAGTAGACAAGGCTAAAGGTAAAGTAGATATTAGCTTTGATGATGCTTTCTTGAAGTCGATTTTAGAGACATCAGAGTTTCAAGCAGAAGTATATCTACAAATGACACGCATTCAGTCAGGAACAGTAGAAAATACTTACTCTCATACAGTTAATGGTGTGGAAGTTGTTTCTAATACGGTTGTGACTCATACTCCAGAAGAACCAAAACCACAAGAACCTAAGAAACCATCATTGCCAAATACTGGTACAGCTTCTAGTATGCTTGGATTGGTAGGAACAGGTATTTTGTCTATGTTAGGTTTAGTTGGGTTCAAGCGTAAAAAAGATTAAGCTATTGTTGTTAGGACGATAATAAAACAGGAATTATCGTCCTTTTGTTTTTGAAAAAAAGAAAAAATGTAAATAGAAAAGGAAATAAAAAATGGCAAAAATTAAAAAAATCCCTGTTGGGTTGGAAGCAATCGGAACTAAAGTAGTAGTGAATCCAAAATTTCGTGAAGTGTTGACTGGCAATGGAGAAAATTTTGTTCCTTTCCGTGAGTTTGAAGTTTCAGGTGATCAGCAAAATAGCGTTACTATTCGTGTTTATGGAATTGGAAATTCTGATATTCCAAAAACCAAAGGTTTGACAGTGGTTAAGTCTGTTAGTGGACTTAACTTTGTAACTCGATTGGTTGGACGTAAAGAAGAAGTTCAATTTGAAGCAAGTGAATTGCGTTTTGAAAAATAATTAGAAGATAGGAGAAAAAAATAATGGCTTTTAATATTCGTAAGTTTAATAATGCAGAAATTTCTGTGAATGTTAAGGAAAAATTTGGTACATTGACTTTTCTTGGTTTTGATGAAAACTGGAAAATGGTAGATGGAAATCAAGTAGATTATCCTACGCATGCAGAAGTCTTTTCAGATAAGATGCAAGAAACTATTGCTATCAAACTGGAAGAAGGGATTGTTATTGAAGAAATTCCGTTTATGTCAGAAGTTGAAATTGTTGGTGAAGCGACAATTTGGATTTATGACTATGAAGATACAGTCTATCGTGGTTCTAATAATGTTTCTGAAATTAAGGCGCTTGCTTTCTCATTGCGTGCTGAAAGTGTTAAGCGTGTAGGTGGTGGGCAACCAAAGCAGGAGCAGAAGCACGATCAAAAATCTGATCAAAAACAAGAACATAAGGGATAATTTCTAAAGGAGAAAAGATATGAGTTTATTTCCTGCGTATAGAGGGGTTAAGGTTAAACCTTATATGGTGAATCTAAGGTACTATATCTTTTCTTTTTTCTTTTTGTTGTTTAGTCCTATACTAGCTTTATTTGTTTATTCTCACTTTGAGAAAATTAGGGCTGTAGATATTTTATCGATTGTTGTTTTAGTAGTTATACTGATTTTGATAATTAGTGTAAGTGTATATTTGACTTGGTTATCACAAGAAAGAGTATTCCTCTTTCAAAAAATAGAAAGACTCGCTAAATTAGCCTTCTTTCTAAAAGAGAATGGATATACCTATACAAAAAAGGTTAAAACTGAATCAGGAACAGTTGATAAGGTTAGATTTCCAACGGTCTATTTGAAACAGAATCGGTATGATTTAGAAGTTTCCTTTAAAATGGCTGGAAATAAGTTTCAGGATAAGTTCAAGAAGATTGGTAGTGATTTAGAAACTACTTTCTTCATGGACTTTATGGAAGTTCAGGACGATATTAAGTTTAAGACCTATAAGATGGCTTATTCTGCTTTCTTGAATCGAATCAAGGTAACTGATGTGGAGTATTCTGATAAAGGTATTCGATTGATGAAAAGTCTATATTGGAATCCTGTTGATGATCCTCATTTGTTGGTTTGTGGTGGTACTGGTGGTGGTAAAACGGTATTACTAAGAACATTGATTCGTGCTATGGCTAAAGTTGGGGTGGTGGATATTTGTGATCCTAAACAAGCTGACTTTGTTACTATGTCTGAGCAGAAAGCTTTTGAAGGTCGTATTTCCTATCAGGTTGAAGATATTGTTTCTATGATTGAAAGGGCTGTTCAAATTATGTTTGCTCGTTATGCTTATATGCGACAAAAACGTGAAGAAAATTGCGATAAGGATTTGAAGAAGTTCTATGAGTATGGTCTTGAACCTTATTTTTTAGTTTGTGATGAATACAATGCTTTGTGTGCTATGCTTGATTTCCAAACTAGACAGCGCTTGGATAATGCGATGGGACAATTTTTATTACTTGGAAGGCAAGCTGGTTGCTTTGCTACAATAGCTATGCAGAAGCCTTCAAGAGAAGATTTAGGCTCAAAATTGCAAGCGAATATCAATTTCCGAGTTTCTGTTGGTCGATTGGACGAGGTTGGATATGATCTAGCCTTTGGAGAAGTCAATAGGAATAAGGAATTTAAGTATGTGAAATATCTTGGTGGTAAACGAGTATATGGTCGTGGGTATGCTAGTGTTTATGGAGAAGTTGCAAGAGAATTTTATTCACCTTTGTTAGAAAAGGGATTCTCCTTTACTGATGAATACGATAAGATTGAGCGACGAGAAAATCTTTTCAATCCTTTAGAAAATCCGAATGCTGAATTGTCAGAAGAAGAAAAAGAAAATCTTCAAGTAGAAATGGAAGTGCAAGAGGAATTGCGAAAAGGAGAAGTTGGGAAGGCTAGTCCTGAATTTGTTCAGGAATTGATGTCTAGTAAACAAAAAGAAAGTGGAAATGATTTAGTAAGAACGTTTGCGTTTTCTAAAGAAATTGGTGTTTCTGCTGGTTCGATGAAGAATTTGGTAGATAAGTTAGATGGTATTTTAGAATTTGAAAAGGAAGATAATGTAGTGTACCTGAATGAGATTCAAAGAAATATCATAAAGGATTTGTTTGAATTAAAACAGAATACAACTCAAAATTGGAGTGAGATTTTGGAAGATTTCCCTTTTGATGAATATGGTTCTAGTTAGTTGTGAGGGGATTTTCCCTCTTTTTTTGGTTACTGTGCTAGTTGGTGCAATCCAGCTTGCTAGTAGCTAGTAGCAGGAGCGAGGAAGCGAGTGCGACGAGCGACTGCGTGTACTAGCGTGTACTAGCAGGCTGGATTGTGCGAATTAACCCCCTATGACTAATAGGGGGGTAGAAGATGTGCGTAGGAGCATAAAGCCTTGATAATACTGACTTTTTGGCTTCAAAAAATGCAACACTATTGAAAAGTAAGGAGAAATATGGAATTTGAGAATCTAAACAAGGTACAAAAGATGTACGCTTTTTCAGATCAAGAAATGTCTAGCTGTTTAGAAATAGATAGAGCAACGTTTTATAGATGGAAAGAAGCTGGTGAGATTCCTGAGTCTTATGACTCAAAAGTGAATGCGTTGATAGCTTTTAAGGAAGGTGTTCGAGATAGTGGATTTTCTTTGGAAGGAAAAGTTGACTATGTGAAGGTTACATTTAAAACGCAAGATTATATAGATGTGATAGCTAAGGTATTGTGTCTGCAAAATAAACCTTTTCTTGAAGAAGAAAAGGGTGGTTCAGGATATGATACAAAATTTACATTTCAGAATATCAATGTTTTCATTTCAAAGAAAAGAGAAGATATGGGCTGTATGATTGAATTAAAAGGTCAAGCATGTAGACAGTATGAATGGTATTTTGAGAATGAGCAGAAGTCAAGCTGGCGAGATTTCTTTATTCGTTGTTTTGAGTATGAACGTGCTATTTCACAAGGTGAAGGGAAATTCATGAATATTCCTCGGCTTGATATAGCGCTGGACGAAAAATATAACGAAGATGGAAATTTTGAACTTGGAAAACTGGTTGACCTTTGGAATAGAGGTTTGGTTGAAAGTCGATTGACCATGAAGCAAATTGAAGATAATGGTCAATATGGGAAAGCAAAAACGATTTACTTTGGTTCTCGTCAGTCTGCTTATCATTTCTGTTTTTATCAAAAAGATATTGAGCAGGCAAAGAAGCTAAGTCTTGATATAGACTTGATTCATTCATCATTGAAATTCAAAAATCGTTATGAGGTGAGAATGTGTGATGATGTCGCTTTGGACTTTGTTAGAAAGTCATTGAATGAAAAAATTGATATGGCTAGACTTGCTGTATGGGTGATTAACAGTAAGATAAAAGTCTTTGAAAGAATGAATGGAGAGAAGGTTCTGAATCGTGAGTGGTATTCACTTCTAGGCGAAGTTGATAGAATTGGCTTTTCAACCTCACCTGTAGAAACTGGTTTTTTTGACAAACAGTATAGATGGCTGAATGAAAATGTTTCAGGTGTGACTGCTTTGATAAAAAAGTGGGAGAATATTACTGGTGATAATAAGCTAAAGAAGATTCTTTTTGATGGAGAAATAAGTGATAAAAATTGGAAAAAATTGGAGCAAGCGAGGGTAGCTTATGAGAAAAATCTACAAGAAAGTAGGTACTGATTCTGTAGTAGTAAATAACAGTAACTTGGTATGTTCGACTGCTCGTGGGTTAAAATCAATTAGTCAATATTTACCTTCTTTTGAAGGAAATGAAAATTTGACTGTGATTCCCATAGAATATGAGCGAATGTTTTTGCCTTATTTTAGAGATTATGTGATTGACTGGTCAAGGATTCCTGATGAAGTGAATGCAATTCTTGATATGAAAAAGAAGGCAGGAGAGGGTACATGATATGAAAAATGAGGATAAAAAACCTGTTGGTAGTTTGTTGACGCAGAAACTTTTAAAAACTGAAGATATTAGTTCAGAAGAAGAGTCTGCATTTTGTTTAGGTCTAGTGTTGGCTTCGCTTTTAGTTATACTACTTCTTACTATGCTTATAACACAATGGAGTCCTTTTGATTTATTTGTGGGTGTTTAGCTATGAGTAAGAAAAGAATTACTGATGAGAAATTGAGGAAGTTAGTTTTTTTAATTCCTGCTCGGTATTTCTATGAAGGAGTTGTGACAAGTGATAAAGCTAGAAATTATCAAGATTATATAGATATTCAATGTCAAACCTATAGAAAGACTAAAAGTCGTAAAGACTGGCAAGAGGTAAAAAGATTGACGAAAGAATATGAGGAGTTTTTGGCAAACGAAGTAGATATTAAACGAAAGCTATTGTTATTTGGATTGATGAAACGTGATCAGAAAGAAAGACAGAGTATGTATTTGTTGCTGGTTAAGAGGTATCATTTAGAAAGATGGGTTTGAATTGATGTAATGGAAAAGGATATTTGTAGAAGATGTGGTTGTAAGTGGAATACAGCCTGCGTTGATGAAAAGTATGGTTCTTGTTGGTGGGTAGATAAAAACAGAACGCTGTGTAGTCACTGCTTTTATGGATTTAATGATGAATCTTGTCAGACAAAAGTTTATTACAGGCCAGGGCATGATTGGCTTGAGAGAGATTGGGAATTTGCTTGGGAAATGCTAACAAATCCAAAAAAGTCATTGGGTATATGATATGGAACATGATGTGTTGTGTGTTGTTGGTTTAGGAGATCATATTGGAGCCGTTAGATTTATTGTAAGGAATTTTTATGGACTTGATCGCATTTATCGTGAGGAGATTCCTAAATGGCAAGAAATTATTGGGAATAATATGATTTTTTATAATGCAAAGGTTAATGATTCAGAACATTATGCTAGTTGTTTACCTAGGAAGTATAGAAAATGATTTTCTCAGAAAAATTAAAAGAAAAACGAAAAAGTAAAGGATATACCCAAGAACAAATGTCTAAACTGTTAGATATTGGGCAGAGCGCCTATGCTAAGTGGGAAAACGGTCGGACTGAACCCAACTTTGAAATGCTTTTAAAATTGGCTGATTTGTTTGATGTTTCGTTGGATTGGTTTTTTGGGAGAGATAAATGAAAGTAAAAAAACGTTCTCCTTCTTTTTGTTAAGGATAAGTAAAAAAAATAGAAAAATGAATGAAGAGGTAATTGAAATGGCATTACAAGGAAAAGATAAACAAGTTATCGAATTGTCAAATGAACTTGCTAAAAAATTGAAGGAAAAGGATTTTTCGCAATCTTGGTCACTTGCAGGGGAGTTAAATGGGCTTCTTAAGAATGAAGAAGAATTGACTTTATCTTATCAAGTAATTCAGTGTATTAAAAACGATTTGGCGAGTTATTATGATATGAATAAGTCATTTAATAAAGTTGCAAATCGTGCTTTTGCGATTGGGTGCAATTTGGAGCGTAGTGCTTCAATTTAGTTGAAATGATGAAGGAAGTCAAATTTGGCTTCCTTTTTTATTTGGAAGGAGAAAAAATGAGTATTAAAGTAGTTTACGATAACTATTCTGATGTATGTAAAAATTATACTTTTGGAAAAAAGTTGCTTGATGAACCTGATAAAATTATTGATCGTTTAGATGAATATTTTGATGGTGTGGAGTTTGGACAATTTGATGGCTGCAATCCTGATAATGTATATATCAATTCGTTTACAGAAGTTGATACGCAGGAAGCATTGATTGATTTTGCAGGTATTTTGAATCATGGAGAATATGAGCAGTTAGTCAATGAAGATCGTTTGTCAGCTTATGTAGAAGAACACGAAGAAGAAATTACTAGTCGTTTAGGAGATTCTTATGTGTTTCTCGGTCATGAAGGCGATAGCTGGTACTTCTTGCAATAGATAATGGCTGGTGCTGAATATGGTTTCAAGAGTTTTAATTAAGAATCCAAAGAATCGAAGGCAAGCATGGTTTGTTTTGCCTTTGTATTTTGGAAGATTAACTCATATTGGTTTGACTGGCTCTTATGATGAAGAAATTCAAATTGTTGATTATGAGGGTTCAGCATTTATTGGTTACGGTCTATTTACTGTTGCTGATTTGGAACAGTTGAATAGACAAGTAGAAGTCTAGTTAAGAAAGGAGAAAATATGGACTTAACAGCTTTAATTATGGATACACGATTAAAGAAAGTGAAACAATTTTCTTTACCTGTTGATGTGGAATACATTGCTTCTGAGTTTGGATATGATAGAGAAGATGTTGTTTTTACTATTCAATCTATTGAAGAATTACCTGCTTTGAATTGTGAAGGTTTAACCTTGCATTTAGCGAATAGTATTACTGAGAATTTGGAAGATATAGATGAAGATTTGGTTATTGCATTTATTGAATCAGAAAGTTCTGATCCAAAGTATTTGGCAAGTGCTGAATTTGATGATTGTAACTTATATCCTGATATTTCTACGGATAGAGAGTTAGGTGAATATCTTATAGAGGAAGTTGGTGTAGAACTTTCTAAGGAAAAACTACTTCTTTATATTGACTATGATAAATTTGGTCGTGATGTTCGCTTAGAAGAAGGTGGTAGCTTTGTAGATAAAGGTTACTTTGTATCAAGATGATAGCAAATATAAGGGTTTTAAGGGAAGGAAATTTTGAATTTCTCTGTGAACTAGATATTATGAAGTACAGTCAAGAACAGGTTCTTGAAAGAATAAATGAAAGAGGAATTGATAAAGACAACTTTTTTATTTGTGGGATTTCTGATTGGGAAGTGGATAAAATCATGTCGTTAGACGAGGTTTACCTTCTGAAGAAAGCAGTGTTGGAATTATATGATGGTGATGAATACATTGTCAAATTTCAATTACAGCATTATATTCCTGTAACAAAAATTGCAACTAGATATTATAGATTTTGTTCTAAAAATGAAGTTGATACAATTTTTGAATTGACGAAAGAGTTAGATTATAAATCGGTTGTTGATTATTTTTTTCAATGTGGGAATTGGGTGACAGTATTTCAAGGATTCGTAGAGCAGGGAGAAATCTTAAATACTCCTATTGGCTTCTACAAGAAAGTTAATTTGTAAACATAGAAAGGAAAAAATGAGAAATTTATATTTAAAGAAGCCAAGAAAAGAAAAGCAAGTAAAAATGAAACAGATAAGTCAGAAAAAATCGAATCGTATTTTTTTAGCAGGCTTATCTGCTTTTATTCTTTTCTGTGGTTTAACAATGTTTGTTTCTTTAAGGACAAGTTCAAAAATGCTGGATAGATTGACAAATTCACCAGTTGTTGAATCAAAAAAGGAAACAGATCGTAAATTGGAACAATTCTTAGATGGATTTGTGAGTAGATATTTTACCTATAATTCACAAAATGGTTCTAGTGAAGATGATGTAGCGAAGTTGAATGAATACTATGGAAGTATTCCAGAAGTTAAGAATCAAGGTCAATCGAAGCAGGAAATGTCGGTAGTTAGCGCTCGTATGTTACTTGCTAAAGATGGTATAGCTGTATATCGTATTGTTTATGATACAAAAAAAGATGACAAGAATCAGCGTGTAGGTATAGAATTCTCGATTCCATACGGAGAAAAAGACGGTAAATACTATGTAGCTGGTTTACCTTGGTTTTCTCCTGTAAGTGATTTTAAGGCTGATGGTGTAGGAAAAGAAACTCATTTGTCTTTGCTTGATAATGATGAAATTGGGGAAGGTAAAAGAAAGAAATTAGTTTCGTTCTTAGAATTATTCTTTAAAAATTACACAACTAGTCAAGCGAATTTAGATTTAATTTCTAAAGATATTAAGTCGATTGGTGGTGCAACATTTAAGAGTTTAGATTATACCTACTTTAAAGAAAAAGACGGTAAAATCTTGGCTTATGCTCAGATTACTTTAGAAGTAGCTGGCTCAACTCATAGCGAGAATTTTAGCTTTGAGTTAAGAGAAGATAAAGATAGTTATTTTGTAGAAAAAATGGATCATACAATTCCATTAGACTATAACAAGAAAGAAGAAAAAGGAGATTAAGATAGATGGCATTATTTGTTTTTTTAGTTTCTAAGTTTGGTGTTCCAGCAGTAGCATTTTTTGCAGGAATGAAAGCATTGAAAGCATGGAAAGAACAGCAGTTAGGAAAATTGGTTGTTATTATTTTGGTTGCAGGATTTATTCTTTTCTTTTTAGAAAATCCTGAAACAGTTTTAAATGCAACTAAACCTATTTGGTCAAAATTGATTGAAGCAGTTAAGTAGGAATGAAGAATGGAAAGAAAAGACAAGAAGCTGTATGTCTATACAACAGCATTTAGACAGCCTGTTTGGGTGCATAAATTAAATGAAGAATTTAGTTTACCATTTGCAATTAAAATGTCTGCGATTGTCTATTGCCTAGTAATTTTAGTGTTAGCCTGGTTTTTACTAGGCTTTATTCCTTACCTTGATTGGGGTTGGCGCTTTATGGCTGCTGCATTTACTGGTTGGAAACTTGGGAATCTGTTAGCTGATTATAAGTTAGATGGAAAGACATTATTTAGATTTATTTATGAGTATTTGATTTTTTGGAAGGAATACGATAGTCAGCGAAAGAAAATATATATTTGTAAAGGAATAAAATATGAGAAAGTGAGAAGTATAAAACGTGGAATTATCAAATAATATTTGGTCGGTTGCTGATGGTTTGATTCTGTTAAAAGATGGAACGGTTTTATCCGTATTTGAAATTGAATCACAAGTTGTCAATACGATTGAAGAAACGAAAAAGGAGACTAGTAAGGATATTGTTTATAATTGTTTAGCTAGTTTGGCAGAGTACAATGATCTAAGTATTCATAGCTTACATATTGATTTAGAATTGGCTAAGAAAATTGCTTTGTTATCACAAGATATTGAGCAAGGTCAAGGGACAAGTCCTTTAGGAAATTATATTGTATCTACAATGAAGTCACGATTGGAAGAAGAGGTAAGCTATCTCTTTGAGTATAAGCATTATCTTGTTGTTCCTTTGAAGTCAGTTAATGTAACCTCGGACTTTAAACTAACTGTTGAACAGACGATAGAAACGTATCGTAAAAATGTGATGAAAATGGTTGGTTTTGAAGAATTACCCAAAGTCGATTGGTGGAAGGCTTGGCAAAATCAGAAAGATGTGATTCAAACGAAGATTCATGCTTTGAATGTGACAGAAGTTTCAAAAACTGATTTAGAATTATTGAATCGGCTTCATTTTCTTGGTGGTCAAACCTATGATAAAGAAAGTGAGTTGATTGCACTTGAAAATTCGATTGAGAATGTAGATGAAACAATTATTGAAGTTGTTGATGGGAATGCTTTGAAATTGACCAATGGTCAGGAAACAAGTTATGTAGCGACAATTCCTGTTGTTTCATATCCCAAAAATGTATCTTATCTTCATTTACAAGAAGAACTTCAAAATCTTGAATTTCCTGTTGATAGTATGTATAAAATCCGTTTTTCAACTCAAAAAGGTTTTTTCTCACTCTTATCCAGGGCAAGAAACAAACGTAAGAATCTTGGGAATACGGTAAATGAAACAGCAGAAAATGATGATGTTCAAAAGATTGAAGTTTTGGAAAGCCATAAGTTGTTAGAAGATTTTCAGGAGAAACATGATAATAAAGAATTGATGATTACTTATCTTCATACCTTAACCATTACAGCAGATAGTTTGGAAGAATTGAATCTTAAATTTGATATTCTGTTTGCACGATTGAAAGAATTGGAAGTAGAAGTTGTCAAGGCTGTTGCAGATCGAATCTATCTATTCTATAAGAGTAGATTGACAGAAATTCTTGATAATAAAAAGGAATCATTTCTTCAATATGGAAGTCTACGTGGACTTTGTGAGAATCTAATGTTTACGACTAAGAAGGTTGGAACAGAAATTGGTTTTCCTATTGCTCGTGTTGACAATGAAATATCTTCATGGTATGGGGATTTTCAAAAGGCTCTTGATTCAAGTACCAATATTGTATTTTCAAATTTATTACAAGCGAATAAAGTTGGAGTAAAGGGTAAAGAAACAAGCAATCCTCATACAGCTATAACTGGTTCAACTGGAAATGGGAAGTCATTCTTGACTAAGTTGTTATTTATTTATCACTCTTTATTGAAAGTGAATAGTTTGTATGTTGATCCAAAATCTGAAATTAAGAAACAATTTTTATCTGTTTTGGCAAAATTAAAAGAAAAAGGAATATTCAAAGAACTTCAAGAGTATATCGAGTCAATTAAATTTGTGACTTTAGATATGAAAGATAAGAAGAATCAAGGTGTACTTGATCCATTCTCATTCTTACAAGATGAAGCTGAACTGACAGAGTTAGCAACCGTACTTGTAGGCTCTGTATTGGATAAAGATACCTATATCAAGGTTCAGCCTTACTTGTTAGATTCGATTGACAAAGTGCTTGAACGTAGAAAAGCTGGTGAGAAAATCGGTATGTTACAAGTCTTTGATGAATTGGAGAAAAATTCAAAAGAAGAAGTTGCGACTGCTGCTTATTTCCTTAAACGGATTTCAAGAAATTCCTTGTTGTCACTTTGTTTTTCTGATGGTAGTCAAAATGTTTTGAAGGTTGATAATAAAATTACAATCGTTGAAATTACAGGTTTGGATATGCCAAAAGGAACTGATAAAGATGAAATGACTGAAACACAATTACGTAGTCTAACAGTTATGTATTCTTTGACCTACTTCTGTGCGATTTTTGGAGAACGTGAAAAAGATAAGGAAACGATGTTATTCCTTGATGAAGCATGGCAGATTATGTCAACTCCTGCTGGAAGGCAAGTAGTCAATCGTATTAAACGTACTGGTCGATCATTCAATAACTTCCTAGTGCTGGTTACTCAGTCTGTAAAAGACTTGAAAACAAGCGAAGATGGAACTGGTTTTGGTACGGTATTTGCATTTCCTGAACATTCTGAAACAGGGGCTATTTTAGAACACTTACGAGTAGAAGATGATGATTTGTCACGTGCTTGGCTTGAAAATCAAACAATGGGACAATGTATTTACTATGATACATTTGGTCGTAAGGAACGTATTACAGTGGATGGTACAATCTATCCTGAATTGATGGAGTTGTTTGAAACAGTAGAAACAGAATTGGTTGCTGTATAGGGGGAGGAATATGAGAAAAAATATTTTACTAGTGTTTATTTGTTCTTTCTTTCTTCTTCCTGTTTTTGTAAAAGCTGATTCTGTTACAGATATTCTTCCAAAAAATAACTTTGATATTATTGAATTTGATAGGAACACGAATAAGCCTAAACTGATTGATCCTTCTGATAATGCTAAAAAAATATTAGACACGGTTAAGAAAGAAGCAGAAGAAAAAGAGAATCAAAAGAAAAAGGAAGCAGCAAATAGCAAACTAACTTATGAGAATTATAAGTCTAAGATGTCTGATTTAACAAGTAAAGTTTACTTTGATAAAAAATTTTTTGGATTTGATTCCAATGTCAATTATTTCTTTAATTCTCTAGTTCAGTCTGTTTTTTGGCTTGGGAAACTTGTTTTCTATGTAGTTGCACAAGTTTATATTGCTGTTGAAGGAATGAGTGATGTTAGTGGATTATTGAATGAAACGGTAAGAAATTCTAGTAAGGTATTTTCTTCTTTGTTTAGTCGAGAAATTATTTATTTGGTTGGTGCAAGTATGGCAGTTTATTTACTGTATTTGTTTGCGACTGGAAAAGGTAGTTTCTTCAAAACATTGATAAAAATGTTATTGATTTATACGTGTATTGGAGTTTATTTCATTCAACTTAATGTCAATGGTCAAAATAAGTATTTGATAACTCATGTCTATGATAGCTTTAGAACAACAACAATTACTTTGAATGGGGAAATTACAAAAACTTTAACTGGTGAAAGCAAAAATGGAGTAGAAACATATTTTTCTGAAACTTTGTTGAAGGGATATAAGTATATGAACTCTCCTGTAAAAGAAGATGGTTCATTTCTTCTTTCTGAAAAAGAATTTGAAGATTTAGCTGCTTATAAGCAGGGTGATGGAGATCATTTAGTTGGCGATAAAAAAGTTAAGGATCTTGCAAAAGATAAAGATCCTGAAAACAAGATGTTGAAAAATGAGTGGGGCTTAAAATTTATGTATGCCTTTGCTTCTGATGTCGATATTATTGTGATGGGAACGATTTATTTATTGTTAGGTTTGTCACGCTTCTTCTTTTTAATCGTTTTTATCTTTTTAATCGTATTGTTACCATTTATCCTTCTTCTAAGTCTGTTTCCTAAGATGGAGCATTTATTGATTGGATTCAATAAAAAAGGAATTTCAATGCTTGCTTTATCATCAATTATGCTTTTAGCAACTAGTATATTTTCATTCTTTTACAATACTTTAACTGAATTCATCTCTACTGCTGTAGGTGGTGATTTACTAGTTACAGTCTTTTTAAAAGGTGTATTATTGTTTCTAATGTGGAAGTATAGACATTCGCTTTTATCAGCATTTTCAAGAGTAACCAATAGTCCTGTTGGTAAGATTGGTCGAGAAATAAGCAATTCTCAGTCTGTTCAAAAACTGAAAGAAAGATTGTCAAAAACAGGTAAGACTGGTTTGACAGTAGGTGGAAACGGACTCAAAGTTGGTGGACAGTTTGCTAAAGGTGGATTGAAGATGGGTAAAGATAAGTTGAGTGAAAATCTTAAAACTTTACGTAAGAATAGTCCGTTAGTAGATAAGGTTGCTGAAAAAGGTGATGTGATTAAGAATCGAATGAATTCGATTAAGGAACATAAAAATAGTTCAGTTAATGCTTTAAAAGAAAAAGGCAGTAGAACGCTAGCCAAACTTTATGGAGTGAGAGCCAATGCTTTTAAAGAGGGAAGTGCTGATAGAAAAGTCTTGAAAGAGAAAAAAAGACTTAGAGATAGTCAGGCTGAAAAATATGCTGGTCAGAAAAATGCTTCTCGTGAGTCAATTCAACGGCTAAAGGAAGAACGGTTGAAGAAAGGTCAGAAGCCATTTAAAGAGAATAAGGAAGGCTCAGTGAAGCAGAAGATAAAGACTCCGAAAACGGTCAATCCAAAAGATGTAGGACGAAGAAAAACAGTTGTAAAAAATCCTAAAAATGAAGAAATAACTTCTAAAGCAATTTTAAGTAAACAAACCAAAAAATTGAAAGCTAAAAAAAGGAAAAAGGTTGAAATTTAATGGGGAACAAAACAGCGAAACACTTGGGATTCTTTTTCGCAAGTCTTATACCTACGTTTTTAGTGATTCTCTTAATTATTTTAAGTGTTATCGGAGTTGTTTCTGCTGGTGGCTCATCTGATTCTACAACTGGAAAAAGAACACGATTAACAGCGCAAGAGGTGGCTCAAAAAGCGAATATCTCTGTTGAAAGAGCAGAAGATGTCATTAAGATTCTAAACTGGCAACTTTCTAAGGAGAAATTTACTTTAGAGGGTGCTAGTGGTTCTCTTGCCAATGCTGAAAGAGAAAGTGGCTTTGATCCTAAACTAACGAATCCATCAGGTGGGGTTGCTGGTTACTTTCAATGGTCAGGTTGGGATAATACTATCAATGGTGATAGATGGAGAAATGCTAGTTCTCGTACTTTAGATAGTACGGTAGAATTAGAGTTAATGAGTTATGAGTTAAATCATGGCTATAAAAAAGTCAAAGACTATATGCAAAAAGCAACTGATTCTTTTGAAAGTGCTAAGTATTGGTCTGAACACTATGAAGGTGTTCTGTTGTCTGACGGTCAGACAAAATTAGAGAAGCTGGAAAAGGATAGTAAGAAGTGGTATGAAGTCTTTAAGGGTACGATTGAATCAAACGGTTCGTCGGGTGGAAATGCAATAGCTGGTAGTTTAGATATTGCTCCTGGAGCTGTTGCTATGGATATACCTAGTGGTTATTCGATTGATAAGGAAATTACCAAAGATGGCTATATCACTCAATCTTACCCTTATGGAGAATGTACTTGGTATGTTTTCAACCGTGCTAAAGAATTTGGGATTCATTTTGATCCATACATGGGCAATGGTCAAGACTGGGCGCATAAGTCAGGGTATGAAGTTTCTAATACTCCTACAAAGCATTCTGCTGTTAGCTTCCAAGGAAGGCAGGCAGGTGGTCACCCAACTTATGGTCATGTAGCCTTTGTCGAAGATGTAAAAGATGATGGATCAATATTGATTTCAGAATGTAACTTTGTTCAAAGTGGACAAGGAACTGGGATAACAGACTATCGTGTATTTAGTGCTGATGAAGCTAAAAATTTTTATTATGTAATTGGAAAATAAAGAAAAAAGAGGAAAAAGAAATGAATAAGAAATTTGTAACATTGTTGTCTGTAGCTGTGTTGAGTACAGTTGCAAGTGGAGTATATGCTGATGAATTAACTTTGGGTGGAAGTGTAGCTTCTAATGGAGATAATTCTGGATTGGTTGTTTCAGAACAGCCAACAGAAACACAACCATCAGCAAGCGTAGAACATTCTGCAACAGAACTTGGTAAGGAGTCTGATAAGGAAGAAACTGGAGAGCATACAGGTGTAGTTGTCGAGCCAACAACTCCAAGTGAGCAACCAAAAGAAGATAAGCCATCTGCTGATCTTGGAAAAGACACTTATAAGAATCAGGAACATGATAATACAGGTGTAGTTGTCGAGCCAACAACTCCAAGTGAGCAACCAAAAGAAGATAAGCCATCTGCTGATTCAGAAAAAGTAGAATCACCACAAGTTCAGGAAGATAAGAAGAAGGCAGAAGATAATGTAGGAGTGAAAGAATCTGACGAACCTAAACCCTTGAATGTAACAAAGGAAGAAATTCAAGAGAAACCGATTGAAACAAACACTGGTCACAAAGTGGTTTCTACGAATCAAGGAAAAGTAGTGATCGAAACTGACGAAGGAAATTATGTTGAAAAAGAACCTTATGAAGTAGGTGCTGTGAAGCAGAAAGACGGTACAATCGCTTTGAAAGATAAAGAAGGACAGTTAAAAGTTCTTCCGAATACTGGAACAGCAAGTACAATTTTTACAACCATTTGGGGTATTGTTGGTTTGATTGCGACAATTATTGGAAAGCGAAAATTTAACTAGAAATAAAAATGGCAAGTCAGGAATGGCTTGCTGTTTTTTGTCGTTTTATGGAAAAAAACTAAACATAAAGAAACCAGGATATGACTTAAAATTCGGATATAAGTCAAAAAGAGTCAACCAGGTATCAAGATATCGTTCGGAAATTATAGTGTTTAGGGGTTGAAAATGGTTCAAGTAAATTTATTGAAAATGTGGCAAGATAGAAAGTGGAAGAATATATGATTAACAAAATTTTAATTAAAATAGATAATTTAGAAGTACAACTTCCAGAAACTCATATAATAGTTGAAAAAGATGAATATCTTAACTTAAAGAAGAAAGCTTCAGAAGGGCAATATATGAGCTTATCAGAGGTTTTAGAGATGGTTTCAGTCTCTAGACCTTGGCTGTTAGAAAATGTTCTCTACAAGTCGGATATTCGCTCAAAAATTGATGTTGAGAAAAATAAAGAAGGATTTGTGAAATATCCAGAAAGTCAGGGTGGACGGTACTACTTTTTAGCTAGCAAAACGAAACGATTTTTTGAAGAAAATTTTGCAGAAATCTTCAGTTTATGATACGATAATCAAGATAATATCTTGGTTATCGTCTTTAGAAAAGAGGTAATCATGGCAGTTTCATTTAGAAAACGTGGAAAAAAGAATTTATGGGATTATAGAATATTTGATAAAAATAAAAAGGTGGTTGCTTCAAATTCAGGATTTAAGACAAAAAGAGAAGCAGAAATTGAAGCACTCCCTCTTGAATTAAAATTGATTGATGGTGCAATAATTGATAAAAATATTACACTCTATGCACTTTGGGAGAAGTGGTTAGAATTAACAGTCAAACCTATTGGAAAAGCAGAGTCTACTTTAAACAAACATTTATTGCGTGGTAAATTCATTCAAGCATATTTTAATGATAAACCAGCAGTTAAAATAAAAGCAAGTGAATATCAAGCTTTTCTTAATAAGTATGCTGAAACCAATAGCAGAGACAATGTTAGAAGATTGAATTCGGAAATTAGAAATGTGATTGTGTTTGCTAAACGAGATAAGCTTAATATTGAAGATTTTACTGAGGGAGCTATTCTTTCAGGACGTCTCCCCAAAAAACGAAGAGATGAAAAATATATTCATAGTTTTGATGACTATCAAAAAATAGTGACATATTTAGAAAATAATCTTGATTTAACTATTTCAATTGTTCCGTATTTACTATTGATTCAACTAAAAACAGGGTTGCGTGCAGGAGAAGTTGCAGGACTTACATGGGATTGTGTGTTGTGGGAAAGTTCAGAAATCAAAACTTATAGGAGATATGATACTATAAAAAAACGTTGGACAAATCCTAAAACAGAAGATTCAGTTCGTACAGTTCCAATTGATGAAGATACATTAACAATTTTTAAAAAAATTAAAAAAGAACAATCTGTATTCATTGAAAATGGGATAATTACAAATAATGAAAATATGATTTTTATTGATTTGAATCATGATGTTGTAACAAATGCAGGAGTTAATAAGCATTTAAAACAAATTTTAAAAACCTTAAAAATTTATCCTGAAAACATGACAAGTACAGGTCTGAGACACACGTATTGTTCAACGATGTTAGCAATGGGTGTTGATATTTGGGCTGTTTCAAAGTTAATGGGTCATCGAGATATTAAACAGATAACTGAAACTTATGGACATCTTATAAAGGAAAAGGCTGATATTGAAAATAATAAAGTTCGTGCAGTTTTAATGAGTTTAGTTAAAAAATAGAATTATTGACCAAAAGTTGACCAAATCAAAAAAAAACCTTGAATTCAAGGCTTTTTCCTGTTGATTTAGATGCCCCCTACAGGGATCGAACCTGTGACCCACGGATTAAGAGTCCGCTGCTCTGCCAGCTGAGCTAAGGAGGCAAAGAAAAAAGCTGTATTGGTGCCGAAACTTCACGGTTTGTATTGAACCCGCGCAATTAAGCAGGTGGGCAACTCGCTCTAACTGAAGCTGTTTCCGTGTGAGACGGCCTACATGCTGTTAGAAGACTTTTGTTTCCCTAATAATACAAAAAATAGTCGGTCAACACTTAAGTGTGAAGTCGTACACCACAGCGTTTCTATGTTTATATAATACCACTTTTTCAAAAAAAATCAAGAGGAAAGTGCAATTTTTTGAAAAGGATTTCAGATTTTTCGCAAACGGTCGATAGCTTCCTTTCTTTGAGCCAAAGCCCGTTCATATTTACCAGTATCTTCTGCTTGGAAATAGTGATGATTACGAATTTTTTCTGGTAGATAGTCTTGCTTGACCCAATTTCCAGGGTAGTTGTGTGGATAGAGATAGTCTTGGGCATTCCCCAGTTCCTTGCTTCCACTGTAGTGCCCATCACGCAGGTGTCGCGGAATAGGCAAGTGCCCTGATGTTTTGAGGTCAGCAAGTGCCTTATCCATAGCCACATAAGCTGAGTTGGATTTCGGAGAAAGGGCCAAATCAATCACGACATTGGCAATGAGAATACGGGCTTCTGGGAAACCAATCTTCTGGGCAGCATCCAGAGCAGTCACGGTGTGAATCTGGGCTTCAGGATTGGCCAAACCGATATCTTCATAAGCGATAACAGTCAAACGACGAGCGAGACTTGGCAAATCACCAGCCTCAATCAAGCGGGCAGCATAGTGAAGACTGGCATCAACATCTGAGCCACGGATAGACTTTTGCAGGGCTGAGAGGACATCGTAGTGGCCATCTCCATCCTTATCCATAGTGATGTAGCTTCGCTGCAGGCTATTTTCCATGATGTCTAGAGTGATATGGCGGATGCCCTTGTCATTTTCGGGAGTAGAAAGAACAGCCAAGTCAAGTGAGTTGAAGGCAGAGCGAAGGTCTCCGTTTGTAGAGGTAGCAATGAAATCCAGCGCATCCTCATCTAGTTCTACTGGAAAATCAAAACCACGCTCAGGGTTACTTAGAGCTATCTGCAGGGCCTCTTTGACGTCTTGGTTAGACAGAGGTTCCAACTCAAAAATTTGAACACGGCTACGAATGGCAGGAGTGACAGAGAAGAAAGGATTTTCAGTCGTAGCGCCAATCATGATGACCAGACCACTTTCCAAGAGAGGCAAGAGGAAGTCTTGCTTGGTCTTATCAAGCCGATGAATCTCGTCCAGTAACAGGACTAATCCTCCAGAGAATTTCGCCTCTTCCGCAATTTCTTGTAGCCGTTTTTTACTATCAACTGTCGCATTGAAAGTTCGAAAGGCATACTTTGTTGTTCCAGCGATGGCAGAGGCAATACTGGTCTTGCCGATTCCTGGAGGTCCATAGAGAATCATGGAGGAGAGGCGATTGGCTTCCACCATGCGGCGGATGATTTTTCCTTGTCCGACCAGATGTTCCTGACCAATGACCTGATCGATGGTTTTAGGGCGCATGCGAAGCGCGAGATTGTCTGGCATAGCAGTCCTTTCTAACGTGGATTTTCTGATGTATATGTGGTAAGATGGTAGTATCTATTTTAGCATATTTCCGAGCAATCGGGGCGATTTAAGAGTCGCATAGAAAGAGGTCAAAATGGCAACATATGGATTTTTAGATGTTTTAGAGGAAGAGTTGGAGAAGAATTTTCCCTTTGACTTTGAGATTAGTTGGGACAAGCGCAACCACGCGGTTGAAGTGAGTTTTTTGTTAGAAGCGCAAAATGCTGCAGGCGTGGAGATGGTGGATGAAGACGGAGAGGTTTCGTCAGATGACATTCTCTTTGAAGAAGCAGTGCTTTTTTACAATCCTGCTAAATCAACAGTCAATGAGGAAGACTATTTGACTGTCATTCCTTACTTGCCTAAAAAAGGATTTTCTCGCGAATTTTTAGCTTATTTTGCGCTATTCCTTAAAGATACTGCCGAGGTTGGACTAGATGCCCTCATGGACTTTTTGGAAGACCCAGAAGCAGAAGAATTCGTCATGGAATGGAACCAAGAAGTTTTTGAAGAAGAAAAAGTAGGCTTGGAAGAGGGAGAGTTTTATCCTTATCCGAGATACTAGGAGTTGGTTGGAGGTGTTATGAAGAAAATTGGGACTTATTTGGTTTATGTGCTAGCTGTTGTCTTTATTATGCTGGCTTGTGCTTGTGGAACAATCGCATTTGCAGAGTTGGGGTATTCCGCAGTTTTAGTCTTTACTTTTGGTTATGGCTTCGCTCTTCTAAGCATGTATTTAATCTTTATTCTTCATGAGCTGGGACATGCTTTTTGTGGCTACTTGACAGGCTATCAGCTGGTGGCTTGTGGATTAGGACATTTTATTTTGACCAAAAATTCAGGCAGGTTTCATCTTAGTAGAACAGCCATTCTGAAAAATGTTGGTGCTCAATACATTGGTTTAAAAGAGGATGAAAGCGATCAACGAATCATCTTGATGCTTTCAGGAGGATTGATAGTTCATCTCAGCTTGATATTATTGGCGATAGTGTTTGGATTTTTGACAAGAAGCTGGTATTTTGCAGGGACTTGGATTTTTCTTAATTTGTCTTTCTTCTTAAATAACATTTTGCCAGTCGGCATCACCGATGGCGCAAAAATTTGGGAATTGCTACAACACCCTGAAAATACGAAATACGCCTACTTGATGTTGAGGCATTCTGCCCAGACCTTGCTAGCTCCTCAAGAATATGATTTAAAAGACTTTATCATGCCTGTTGCTGAGGATGCGAAAGGGAGTTTTGCAGAAAGTGTTCAGACTCTTCAGGGGTTGGTATTCATATTGGATGATAATATAGAACTTGCAAAGCAACAGTTGCAGTCTGTGCTAGAGAAAACAGACAATCCGATGTCTCAAACTCTTTCCCAATTATACCTTCTTCAAATTGCCTTGCTGGAAGGAGATTATGAGAAAGCAGAGGAATATGCAAGCAATCGAGGGGTCAAATCCTTTTTATCTCTAAAAACAGCAGATATGCAGGTCATTCAAGCTTGGTATCAATTTAAGGTAAAGAAAGATGTAGTTCAAACTCACAAGGCTATGAAGATTGCTAGACAGAAAATGAATAGCAGCCGGATGTTACGGGATGAGAAAATCTATTACCAAAACTGGTTAGCCGAGCTGGAAAAGGAATTAACTGAAGGAGTCTAATATGGAAATAGAGATTTCTGATTTCACAGGCTGTAAGATTGCTTTGTTTTGTGGGGATAAGCTTCTGACTATCTTACGCGATGATAAGGCAAGCATTCCCTGGCCTAATATATGGGAACTACCCGGTGGTGGACGAGAGGGGGATGAAAGTCCTTTTGAGTGCGTGGCGCGTGAAGTTTATGAAGAACTGGGAATTCATCTGACTGAGGATTGTCTGCTTTGGAGTAAGGTTTACCCAAGTATGCTTTTTGCGGATAAGCAATCTGTTTTTCTAGTTGGGAAGTTGACACAGGATCAGTTCGACAGTATCGTATTTGGAGATGAAGGACAGGGTTATCAGCTCATGAATGTTGAGGAATTTCTTAGTTCCAGTCAAGTTGTACCTCAGTTGCAAGAAAGATTGAAAGATTATTTAAAAGTAAGTGATTAGAAAGGATGGTTCAGTTATATTTCTAAGCTGAACCCGCCCTAAACACTGTGCCAAAAAGATAAACTTCTCTTAGACACAAGCGTCTTCAGAGAATTCCTATTTTGGCTTTGTGTTTTACGGGCTTGGTATCTTAATGATGGAAACATGGCAAGAGTTAAAAGTAACTGTTAAGCGTGATGGGGAGGAATTGGTTTCCAATCTCTTGATTGAGTTAGGTGCCCAAGGTGTCGCGATTGAAGACAGCATGGACTATGTGGGAAATGTCGACCGCTTCGGCGAGATTTTCCCAGAGGTCGAGCAGCAAGAAGAAATCGTAGTGACAGCCTACTACCCTGAAACGGTGGATGTGGCAGTGGTTGAGGCAGATTTGCAGGCTCGTCTCGCGGAACTAACTGATTTTATGGACTTGGGGGAGGTAAAAATGGGTACGACTGCCTTGGCTGAGGAAGACTGGGCAGACAACTGGAAGAAATACTATGAACCTGCTCGTATCACTCATGATTTGACCATCGTGCCGTCTTGGACAGACTATGAGGCGACTGCTGGGGAAAAGATTATCAAGCTGGATCCTGGTATGGCCTTTGGAACAGGAACCCACCCAACTACCAAGATGAGCCTTTTTGCCTTGGAGCAGGTTCTTCGTGGTGGAGAAACGGTGCTAGATGTGGGTACTGGATCAGGTGTCCTTTCTATTGCCAGCTCGCTGCTTGGTGCTAAGGAAATTTTCGCCTACGACCTGGATGATGTGGCAGTTCGTGTGGCTCAGGAAAATATTGAGCTCAACCCTGGCATGGAAAATATCCATGTAGCTGCAGGTGATTTGCTTAAGGGTGTTGAGATTGAGGCAGATGTGATTGTAGCTAATATTTTAGCGGATATCCTCGTTCATCTGACAGACGATGCCTATCGTTTGGTTAAGGACGAAGGCTACCTTATCATGAGTGGGATTATCAAGGACAAGTGGGACATGGTGCGCCAATCGGCTGAGTCAGCTGGATTTTTCCTTGAAACCCACATGGTTCAAGGGGAATGGAATGCCTGCGTCTTTAAGAAAACCAAGGATATTTCCAGTGTGATTGGAGGCTAGCATGCAGCAGTATTTTGTCAAGGGCAGTGCTATCTCTCCTGTCACCATCGAGGGCAAGGAAACCAGCAAGCATATGTTTCAGGTTATGCGCTTGAAAGAAGATGATGAGGTTACTTTGGTCTTTGATGATGGCATCAAGCGCTTGGCGCGCGTGCTGGATGTGGAAGCCCGTCAGTTTGAATTGGTAGAAGAACTAGATGACAATGTGGAATTACCAATCCAAGTGACCATTGCATCTGGTTTTCCCAAGGGAGACAAGCTGGAGTTCATCACTCAAAAAGTAACAGAACTGGGTGCCAGCCAAATCTGGGCCTTCCCTGCCGATTGGTCCGTTGCTAAGTGGGATGGCAAGAAATTGGGTAAAAAGGTTGAAAAACTAGAAAAAATTGCCCTTGGAGCAGCAGAACAAAGCAAGCGTAATGTTGTTCCAAGTATTCAGCTTTTTGAGAAGAAAGCAGATTTTCTAGCCCAACTTGACCAGTTTGACCGCATCGTAGTGGCTTATGAAGAGTCGGCCAAAGAAGGTGAAGCCACTGCGCTTTTACAAGCAGTTACTGGACTCGAGAAGGGAGCTAAATTGCTCTTTATCTTTGGTCCAGAGGGCGGTCTCTCACCTGCAGAAATTGAGAGTTTCGAAGCTAAGGGATCAGTCTTAGCAGGACTTGGCCCTCGCATTTTGCGAGCAGAAACAGCACCACTTTACGCTTTATCAGCCCTTAGTGTTTTATTAGAATTAGAGAGATAAGAGGAAGAAAATGGAACAAAAACACCGTTCAGAATTTCCAGAGAAGGAACTTTGGGATTTAACAGCCCTATACCAAGACCGTGAGGATTTCTTACGTGCGATCGAGAAGGCTCGCGAAGACATCAACCAGTTTAGC
This sequence comes from Streptococcus oralis subsp. dentisani, assembly GCF_002860905.1. Classification (GTDB taxonomy): domain Bacteria; phylum Bacillota; class Bacilli; order Lactobacillales; family Streptococcaceae; genus Streptococcus; species Streptococcus oralis_BA. The sequence continues at coordinate 75,775 of NZ_PKIG01000003.1, forward strand.
CGTGATTACAAGGGCAATCTTCATACTTTTGAGGATTTTGAAAAGGCCTTTGCAGAATTGGAACAAATCTACATTCAGATGAGCCACATTGGTAATTATGGTTTTATGCCTCAGACGACAGATTATAGCAATGACGAATTTGCTAATATCGCCCAAGCTGGGATGAAATTTGAAACAGATGCCAGTGTAGCCTTGACCTTCTTTGACGATGCCTTGGTGGAAGCTGATGAGGAAGTCTTGGACTGTTTGGGTAAATTGCCACATTTAACAGCTACCATTCGTCAGGCCAAAATCAAAAAAGCCCACTATCTAGGAGCTGATGTGGAGAAGGCCTTGACCAATCTAGGTGAAGTTTTCTACAGTCCACAGGACATTTATACTAAGATGCGAGCTGGGGATTTTGAAATGGCTGACTTTGAAGCCCATGGCAAGACCTACAAAAACAGCTTTGTGACCTATGAGAATTTCTACCAAAACCATGAGGATGCTGAGGTTCGTGAGAAATCCTTCCGTTCCTTCTCAGAAGGACTTCGTAAGCACCAAAATACGGCAGCCGCAGCTTATTTAGCCCAAGTCAAGTCTGAAAAACTATTGGCAGATATGAAGGGCTACGAATCAGTTTTTGATTATCTTCTAGCTGAGCAGGAAGTGGATCGTGCCATGTTTGATCGCCAGATTGACCTCATCATGAAGGATTTTGCGCCCGTTGCTCAGAGATACCTCAAGCATGTTGCCAAGGTCAATGGTCTTAAAAAGATGACCTTTGCAGACTGGAAATTGGACTTGGATAGCGCCCAGAATCCTGAAGTGACTATTGACGACGCCTATGATTTGGTCATGAAGTCCGTAGAACCTTTGGGACAAGAATATTGTCAGGAAGTTGCTCGCTATCAAGAAGAGCGATGGGTGGACTTTGCTGCTAATAGTGGCAAGGATTCTGGTGGTTATGCGGCGGATCCATATCGTGTCCACCCTTATGTCCTCATGAGCTGGACAGGTCGTTTGAGCGACGTTTATACCTTGATTCATGAAATCGGGCATTCTGGTCAATTCATCTTTTCAGACAATCATCAGAGTTACTTCAATGCTCACATGTCGACCTACTATGTCGAAGCGCCGTCAACTTTCAATGAATTGCTTCTCAGTGATTACTTGGAGCACCAATCTGACGACCCTCGTCAAAAACGCTTCGCTCTTGCTCACCGCTTGACAGACACCTACTTCCATAACTTTATTACCCACCTCTTGGAAGCAGCCTTCCAGCGTAAGGTGTATACATTGATTGAAGAAGGGGAGACCTTTGGAGCAAGCAAGCTCAACAGCATTATGAGGGAAGTTTTGACGGATTTCTGGGGAGATGCCATTGAAATTGACGATGATGCAGCTTTGACTTGGATGCGCCAAGCTCACTACTATATGGGCTTGTATAGTTATACTTATTCAGCAGGACTAGTTATCTCAACAGCTGGTTACCTCCATCTTAAAAACTCTGAGAATGGAGCTGAAGACTGGCTCAATCTCCTTAAATCAGGTGGTAGCAGGACACCACTTGAGTCAGCTATGATTATCGGAGCAGATATTTCAACAGACAAACCACTCCGTGATACCATACAGTTCTTGTCTGACACAGTTGACCAGATTATCGCCTACAGTGCCCAGTTGGGAGAGTAAATTAAAAGAGTCTGGGACAAAAGTTTAACCTTAAATATAAAAAGCGAACAAAACGAGTTATCTGACACTCAGAATTCTGTCTTGTTCGTTTTTTTATCTAATCTATTGCTTTAAAAAATTTATAATAAAGAATTCCTAAAATCAAAATTTTTTGTCCTGGCCTCTTAAATTATCTCCAAAAGCTATCTTCTTCAGCTTGATCTGAAGAGAAGAGCCAAACTTCTTTGATTTTTCCGTCTTCAATGCGGAAGAGGTCAATCCCGTTCATATTGAGTTCAGTACCATCAGCCCGTGTTCCAAGAAAAGTAACATTGGCTGCGATTAAATCCTTATTGTCAGAAACCCAATTTGTTATTACCTTAAAGGTTCCATTAGTTTTCTCAGCAAATGTAGCTAGGTGAGTTCCTAGCTTGTCCTTACCAACAACTGTACCAGATATACTATGATTACCAGGTTGATGCCAGACAATATCGTCTGCCATCGTTTCAAAGACACCAGGAAAATCACCAGCAATTAAAGCTTGGTTATAAGCATTGAAAATTTCTAAGTTTGTTGACATATCTATTCTCCATTTCTTTTTTATGATATAATTGTAACAGTTACAAACAAAAAAACAAGTAGACACTTTTTTGATAGCTAGTATCAAAAGTAGTACTTTTATTGATACTAAAAGATAAATTTTTTAAAAAAAATAGAAAGAAGATATTTTATGACAAATAAAGTGAGTGAGTATGGTATTTGTCCATTTGCGACAACGCAGAGGGTTTTAACGGGGAAATGGGCACTGGTAATCATTTATCAGTTGAGTACGGGTACCAAACGATTTAAAGAATTGCAGAGATTATTGCCTGGGATTACTCAAACTATTTTGACCCGTCATCTCCGTCAATTAGAAAAGGATAAGATTGTTCAACGAAAGGTCTATGCCGAAGTTCCACCACGAGTTGAGTACAGCTTAACTGAAATGGGGCAGGAATTCAGAGTTGTTTTAGATGCTGTCGAGAAATGGGGTCTAGATTATATCAAGTTGCTAGAAATGTAGAGGTATTGACCATGTATCAAGAGTTACTAAGAAAAATAGCAGAAGAAAAACCAAGTTATCATCAGGAAGAAATCCAGTGGCTACTTGATCATTTGGGAGATCCTTCTCCAGAAATTCGTGATGACCTTGTTTTTACAAGCTTTGCTAGAGGGATTCAGGAAGAACTATTTACACAGGAACAATTTTATTTCATTGCTGAAGGAATTTCATCTGATGGAGGGTTAGATAAAGAGATTGATAAGGTAGGACTGTCAACCCTTGAACGTTCTTTTAGGGCGCTTATTTATGCAAATCTCTTGTCTGCGGATGCCAACCAGCAATCGATTTTTTATCAGGAATTAAATGCAGGAATTCGTAATGTCCTTTTAAATCAAGGTTTGTATTATCTTTCAAAAGAAAAGGATACAACAGGTTTTTCAAGTCAGTATGGTTGGGTTCACGCTTTTGCACACGGAGCCGATTTACTGACAGAGGTAGTTTGTCATCCAGGCTTTCCTAAAAATAGAGTTCATGAAGTCTTTGACATACTTGGCCCATTATTTAAAAGAATTACCATTCGGTTTACAGATGATGAAGATTGGCGTTTAGCCAGAGTACTTTATGAACCGATTTTACAAGGGAAGTTGGAGCAAGAGCAAGTGACTTCTTGGATAAAAACTGTTGACTTTCCGATAGAAGAAAGGGAAGATTTTTATAAATTTTCCAACTTCAGATCCTGTCTGTTGGAAGTCTATGTCCAACTTGACCAGAGAAATAGTTTACAAGATGACTTGAAAGACGCTATCCAGTCTTTTCAATATTAGGGATTAACTAGTATTACTTATTGATAGAGTTTCTATTGTATCCTCCTAACTAATAATGAAAACTAATAAAAGAGGTTGAATCATTTTCCAACCTCTTTTCCTGTATCTTAATGAAATTGCATACCACCATCAACGATAATGGTTTGTCCTGTAATGTAGTTTGAATCTGGTCCTGCGAGGAAGCTGACAGCAGCAGCCACATCTTCTGGTTCAGATAGGCGTTTTAGGGTAATGTCTTTTGCGAATGTCTGCATACCCCACTCGTCATCTTTTCCTGCATTTTTACCAACTTCATGAGCGATATCGTACATCATTGGTGTTTTCACAATACCTGGTGCGTAGGCGTTAACAGTGATGCCTGAGTCTGCTAAATCACGTGCTAATGTTTGCGTAATTCCACGAACAGCAAATTTGGTTCCACCGTAAACAGTTAGATTTGGGTTACCGACTACACCAGCTTGAGAGGTTGCGTTGATAATTTTACCTCCGTGGCCAAGTGCTTTAAATTGCGCTTGTGCAGCTTGTGAACCCCAAATGACACCACCAACGTTGATACCGAAAGTGCGTGTAAATTGTTCCTCAGTAATTGTATCAAGAGGAGTAGTTGGAGCAACACCAGCGTTATTTACGACAACATTTAAATCACCAAAATGGTCAACAACCTTTTGAAATGCTTGTGCAACTTCGACCTGTTTCGAAACATCAGCCACGACAGCAAAGGCATTTTCAGCTGATAATTCGGCAACAGCTTTTTCAGCTGTTTCGGGATTGTAGTCTAAGACTCCTACCTTAAAGCCATCTTGAACCAATCGTTTTGCGATTGCAAAACCGATTCCTTGACCTGCACCTGTGACAATAGCAACTTTAGACATATGATTCCTCCTTGGTATCCACGATACCATTCAAACGTTCATAAAAGAACAGCAAAGGTTTACAAATAAGCTTCGATAATGGGTTTTGTAAACCCTATCAAAACTACGCTATTAGTATACACCTTTGAAAAAAATGTTTCAAATAATCACTACCGTTTTTACAGAATTCTAACCTGAAATTTCCAATCAATTTTCTTGAAACCCTTTCCCTCTTTTGATAGACTAGTACCTAGTGTTTGAAAAAAGGAGAAAGAAAATGAAAAAATTTGTTGCTGAGTTAATCGGTACTTTCATGCTTGTGTTCGTCGGAACAGGAGCTGTTGTTTTTGGAAATGGTCTTGATGGCCTTGGTCACCTTGGAATTGCCTTTGCCTTTGGTCTGGCAATCGTAGTTGCAGCTTACTCAATCGGAACTATTTCAGGTGCTCACTTGAACCCAGCTGTTTCGATTGCTATGTTTGTAAACAAACGTTTGTCATCAAAAGAACTTGTCAACTACATCCTTGGGCAAGTAGTTGGAGCTTTCCTTGCGTCAGCTGCGGTATTCTTCCTCTTGTCTAACTCAGGCATGTCAACTGCTAGTCTTGGTGAAAATGCCTTGGCAAACGGTGTCACTGTCTTTGGTGGTTTCTTGTTTGAAGTCATCGCAACTTTCTTGTTTGTTTTGGTTATCATGACTGTGACTTCAGAAAGCAAGGGAAATGGCGCGATTGCTGGTTTGGTAATCGGTTTGTCCTTGATGGCTATGATTCTTGTTGGATTGAACATTACTGGACTTTCAGTAAACCCAGCTCGTAGCTTGGCACCAGCTGTTTTGGTAGGTGGCGCAGCCCTTCAACAAGTTTGGATTTTCATCCTTGCGCCAATCGTTGGTGGAGTTCTTGCAGCTCTTGTTGCGAAAAACTTCCTTGGAACAGAAGAATAATTGAAACTCAAAAAGCCTTGCTCCTCATCTCGAGGAACAGGGCTTTTTCGTATGAGTTTAGCGGTTGTCAATTTTCTCTGGATAAAGGTCGTGTTGGAATAGGCGTTGTTCTGCCAAGCCTTCATACTTAGTTCCTGGCTTACCGTAGTTGTAGTAGGGGTCGATTGAAATGCCACCGCGCGGAGTGAATTTTCCCCAAACCTCCAAATAGCGAGGGTCTAGCAAGTTGACCAAGTCTTTCCCGATGGTGTTGATACAGTTTTCGTGGAAATCTCCATGGTTTCGGTAGCTAAAGAGGTAGAGTTTGAGGGATTTTGACTCAACACAGAGCTTGTCAGGAATGTAGGAAATATAAATAGTCGCAAAGTCTGGCTGAGCAGTGATTGGGCAAAGTGAGGTAAATTCAGGACAGTTAAATTTGATGAAATAGTCATTTTCCACATGACGATTGTCAAAGGATTCCAGGACTTCTGGTTGATACTCGAAAATGTAGTTGGTTTCTTTGTTGCCTAGTAGGCTGAGGTTTTTCATTTCTTCTTGTTGTGACATGATTTTTTCTTTCTAATTTTAAACACCACGTTGGTTATCGTAGAGGAGGGTGTGCAGTTGAGGAAGGACGCGGACATTGCCCCAGCTATCGTCGGCAGCGATGCGTTCCCAGAGTTCTTTGAGACGGTCCAGTTGGTCTTGGACAATATTACCCGTAGCCTTGGGCTCAGGATTTCCAGCCGATAAGAAGAGGACATCTGGTTGGTAGCGTTCTTGTATTCCTTTAGCAAAGGCTAAATCTGCATCGTCAAAGACAGGGATTTTAAAGGTGACCTTATCTGGATCCAGTTGGGAAACGATAAAGTCCAGGGTCTCAAAGTTGACTTCCATCTTGGATGAAGGAGGTTTGGGACTCAGAGTGACCTGGTCGATGTCTTTTAACCAATTTTGCCAGCGGGAGCCTTGGGTCTCAACAGCCAGAGTGACACCACGTTCCTTGAGTTTAGTGACGAGTTCAGCCATGTTGGTTGCTAGGATAGCAGGATTTCCCCCAGATAGGGTTACATAGTCGTAGCTCCCCAATTTATCCAAGGCAGCAATGACCTCGTCAGCTGTCATGCGAGTTGGTTTTTCAGAGCCATCCCAAGTAAAGGCAGAATCGCACCAGTCGCAGTGGTAGTCGCAACCAGCAGTGCGGACAAACATGGTTTTCTGCCCGATAGCACGGCCTTCACCTTGAAAGGTTGGGCCAAAAATTTCTAGAACTGGTAGTTTGAGGACACGTTCCCTAGTCATCTAATCCACTCCCGTCTAAACTCCGCAAAGGCAGTCGGAGTCTCATAGAGGCGAACGTATTCTAAACGGATACCACGTTCGTCTGGCAATTCTTGGTTCATGGTTTGGAAAATCCAGTAAACCATATTTTCAGCAGTCGTGTTCATATAAGGCAGAGTCTCATTGAGATAGCGATGATCCAAATGGGGTTCTAAGTAGTTCTTGTAGATGGCTTTGATATCTCCGAAATCGTAGGTCATGCCACGTTCATCTAAAAATCCACTGACAGCAATCTGCAGATGATAGGTGTGGCCGTGCAGGGATTTGCATTTTCCCTCATAGTGAAAGAGGTGGTGGGCAGCATCAAAGGTAAATTCTTTTGATACCAAGGTTCTGTGAGGATTGTAGACAAGAGACTCCCCGGTTTCCTGTTTGATTTCTTTGGGTGCAAAAAACATTAGTCCTCTCCTTTCTGTGAGAGATAAACATCTAGACCATGTTGACGTAGGTGGCAGGCTGGGCAATCTCCACAGCCACTTCCAATAATCCCGTTGTAGCAGGTCAAGGTCTTTTCACGAACATAGTCAAAGGCACCGAGTTGGTCGGCTAATTCCCAAGTTTCAGCCTTGTCTAGCCACATGAGAGGTGTTTGGATAACGAAGTCGTAATCCATGGCAAGGTTGAGGGTAACATTAAGAGATTTGACAAAGGCATCCCGGCAGTCAGGGTAGCCTGAGAAGTCTGTCTCGCAGACACCTGTCACGATATCTTTAATGCCTCGTTGCTTAGCAAGAACTGCCGCAAAGGATAGAAAGAGGTGGTTGCGACCGTCAACAAAGGTATTAGGCACCTCTCCCTCTTTTTGCTCAATTTCCAGATCAGAGGTCAGGGCATTTTCAGTGATTTGCCCCAGCAGAGACATATCTAGGATATGATGACGAATCCCCTGTTCTTTAGCGATTTCTCTAGCGACTTGAATTTCGAGATGATGGCGTTGACCGTAGGCAAAGGTAACGGCTTCGACCGTTTCATAGTGTTCTTTAGCCCAAAAGAGGCAGGTTGTAGAATCTTGACCGCCACTAAAGACGACCAAGGCTGATTGACGTTTCATAGTACTCCTTCCAAAATGGGAAATGTTTAGAGCACGCAAAAAGCTCCCTTGAGGGAGCTAAAAAATACCAAGTCAAGGTTTTTTTTAGCGATGGCGTGTCCCAAACATCGTAATATTCTATCTACAGTCTAGCATATTTTTTGAAAAATGGCAAAGGGCAAGAAAAAAGAGACCAAAGAAAGTACTTGGTCTCTCGTGTGATTAGCTCAATTCAGCAACGATGGCCTTGATTTGTTCTGCTGTGTGAACACCAGCAACTTGTTTCACCACTTGGCCGTCTTTTTTGAAGAGAAGAGTTGGGATAGACATGATTCCAAAGGCACGAGCTGTGTTTGGATTTTCATCCACGTCCATTTTAACGATTTTCAAGACATCTTCTGAAAGTTCTTCAGACAATTTATCCAAGATTGGACCTTGCATACGACATGGACCACACCAAGTTGCCCAGAAGTCTACCAATACCAAACCGTCTTTTGTTTCTTGTTCGAATGTTGCATCTGTAATTGCTTTTGCCATTGTATTTCTCCTTTTTTAGTTATATTGGCTTAAATCTTGTTTCATGAGATAGAAGAAGACATCTCCATAAGTCCCATGGTAGTCCAAATCATGACCGTTGTAAGTTAATTTTTGGACAGGGTAGTAGTCTGCGACGCCGATAAGGCAAGCTTGTTGTGAACGATCAAAGTCTTCATAAGAATCGAAGGTTACAGTTCTTTCGTTCTTGCTGGCATCTAGATAGGTAATTTCAATCATGTTTAAAACTCCTTTGTTTAATGATGACTTTATTTTACTCCTTATAAAAAAGAATGTCAAGAAAAATGATTGCGCACGCAACTTTTTTTCTAAAGTCATCTTAAATCAAGAAATTCAAACCAGTTTCCAAGCTTGATTCGACAGCCCTTTGTAGAGTGGCCAGTGTCTTTTGCCCATCACCTGTCAGGCAGATAAAACTAGAGCGTCTATCTTGATCACAACACCTGCGACTAAGCAGACCGCAATTTTTGGCTTCCAAGCGAGCCACCATCCGAGAAACAGCGCTCGGGCTCAGATGAAGCTTATCTGGCAGGTCAATCTGGCGTAGAGATTTTTCTTGAGCCAAGTCCAGATAGTAGAGCAGGTAAAACTCTTTCAAGGTCAGACTTTGCTCGCTCTGCTGGGCAATAGTCTCTTCCAAGAGACTTTCAATTTCTTTCTGACGACGATTGAAGTCAAACCATTTTTCCAAATAGGTCATAGTATCTCCTTTCTTTTTAGAGTTATAGCATAGAAGAATGTCCATTCGCGGACAGTCTCTGTATCACAAGATGATTGCGCATGCAATAATTATACTACTTTTCAAAAGAGCTGGCAAGAAAGACGCAGGCATCCTTTATCCTAAATCATGCCTGTTTTCACAAGTCAAGAATTGTTTGTATCCCCTTTCCTCTCTAATTTTTAATGACTCTTGTGCATTTCCTTGAAATTTTCTGAAAAAAGAGTAAACTGGTAAGCAAGAAGTCTATTTCGTGGAGTTTAGGATGAAATTATATGTTCAATTAATGATTCTCTTTGTGATTTCTCTAATCGGAGAGGGGATCTCTAGTTTCTTTCATTTGCCCATACCCGGCAGTATTATCGGTTTGATTATTCTCTTTCTAGCCCTACAATTCAAGTGGCTGAGAACTAGGCATGTCAATATGGTGGGGAATTTCTTGCTGGCCAATATGACCATTCTCTTTTTGCCACCAGCAGTGGGAATCATGGAGAAGTTTGATGTGATTGCTCCTTATCTCTTGCCCATTGTTTTGATTGTCTTTTTTGCAGCTGTTATCAATATTATCATTATTGCCTTGGTAGTTCAGTTTATCAAGAGACGGTTTGAGGGAGATTATGAGAAAGGAGATGCCAAATGAGTGAATTTGTTTCCAATCCCCTGTTTGGGCTTGCCCTATCTATATTAGCCTATCTAGTAGGAATGCTGATTTACAGACGTTTTCCCCATCCATTGACAACGCCCTTGCTTTTGTCAGCTGTTTTCATTATCATTTTTCTAAAGCTGACGGGAATTTCTTACCAAGATTACTACCAAGGTGGGGTTTATCTGAACAACTTGATTGTTCCATCGACGGTGGCTCTAGGTATTCCGCTTTACAAGAGTTTTCATCTGATGAAGCACCATGCTCGGAGTATTCTCTTAGGTAGTCTGTTAGCAGTAGTTGTCAATACATCTTTCACGGCCCTTGTAGCCAAAATCTTTGGGATGGACTTTTTCCTAGCCATTTCTCTCTTTCCCAAGTCAGTAACAACTGCCATGGCAGTGGGAATCACAGAAAAATTGCAAGGTTTGACGACCGTGACCTTGGTGGTTGTAGTGGCAACTGGGATTTTAACCAGTGTCATCGGACCAACCCTTTTGAAATGGTTGAAAATTGACGACCCAGTAGCTGTTGGTCTTTCCCTTGGAGGAACAGGCCACGCAGTCGGAACAGGCACAGCCTTCCGATACGGCTCCGTAGCAGGAGCCATGGGTGGTTTGGCTATCGGTGTCACCGGTATTCTCTATGTCTTTGTCAGCCCTATCGTAGCCAGTTTGATATTGAGTTAAAAAGCAAGGAATTTTGGTTCCTTGCTTTTTAAAATCGTATGTTATAGACTATTACTTTTCTTTGCTTAAGTGAATGACTTGGTCGTAGTGTTTTAAGTCTTCCTCTGTGTAGTGGTGAATGACTTCAATGACTGTTTGAGGTAGGGAGAAGAGTAAGTCACTAATCTTTCTGCTATTTTCCAAGTCAAGATTGGCCTTAATTTCATCTGCTAAGATGAGTTGGCTATCATGGTAGAGGGCGCGAGCGATTTCTAGGCGTTGCTTCTCTCCACCAGATAGACTATCATTACTGAGCGTTCGATTTTTCAAATGTTCTAATCCTGTTTTTTTGAGGATATGATTTAAAGTCTCTTTATTTTTATCCAGTCCTAGAAGGATATTGTCGTCCAGAGATAGCGTGTCAAAGTAATGGCTATCTTGGAGGATATAGGAACTAAAGCTTGTGATTTCTTGACGTGACAGGTTTTGACCAGCAAAGCTAATCTGTCCACTTGTCGGTGTCTCTTCTCCATGAATGATACTGAGCAGGGTTGTTTTACCAGAGCCACTTTCCCCGATAATGGCAATTTTTTCTCCTTGCTTGATGTGCATGGAAATCGGAGACAGGAGGCTGTTTCCATCTTTTTCTAGGGAGATGGTGTTAAGCTGGATAGGGAAAATATTTTCTATGCTTCTAGGCGAGATGAAGTTAGACTGGTCCAAAAGTTTTTGGTATTTGTTGAGAAGAGTTCGATTCGCTTTTCGGGTGTTGGTAAAGTAAGCCAACTCTTGGAATTGATAGCCGATGCTATGGGAAACTAGATAGATGGCCACAAAACTCGCTGCATCTAAATAATTATAGTAGGTCATAAAGCCACCGATGACGATTGGTGTGACAGAACAAAAGGCATCGATGCTATTGATCAAGAGACTGTTTAAAGTTCGTTGCTTTTCATAGTTAATTTCGGTATCTAAACTGGTTTGTAATTGCTTTTGATAGCGAGTAAAAAAGAAATCTTGCCCCTGATAATGGCGAATTTGTTGGCTACCACCAATAAAATTTGTCAAGCTTGCTAAGTAGCTCTGGTTAACAGTGGACCGCTTTTCAGAAAGTGAATCCAAACGCTTTGATCCGATAGCACTGCAGAGTACAGGAAAGGAGTAGAAGAGGATGAAAATCAAGCCCAGGTAAAAATTGGTCCATAGGGCATAGAGAATGGACACAGTGGTGAAGCCAAGAGAAGAAATGATGATGACGGTTGGCTCAATATAGCTTTCTTCTAGTTGCTTGACGTCGTTTTCTAGGTCAGATAAAATATCCTTTTCATCAATCTCATAACTGTTTAAAAATCGCTTGAAAATAGCACTCTTGATTCCATATTTGAAATCAGTAATCAAACGGGCGTAGTAATAGCGTTTCCCAGCCAAACCTAGTAAGAGGATGAGATTACCAAGGATTCCTAAAATCAAAACTTTCCAAAGAAGGCCTAGTTCTTGATTGGTAAAACTAGCAACAATATTTTGAACAAGGGCTGGCGTGATAATTGCTTCCAGCCAAGTAATGGCAATAGAAAAGAAGTAAAGTACGAAGTGCTTCTTGGTAACAAATCTTTTCAGCATAAAGAGTTGACCTCCTTATCAATATACATGTAATTAGTTTTAAAGTCATTATACTCCTTTTTATTAAATACTTCATATAAAAATGTAAGTCCTGAGAACGAAAAAAGCCTAGCGAGTGATTTCCGCTAGACTTTAAAACTTATTGCAAATTAACCTTGTTTCTCAAGATATAGTAGGTTCCGAGATAAAAGATAGCTATGAAAATGAGTTCTTCAACAATACCTATGCTTGTTCCCATATAGAAATTATCATTAAATCCTGCAAGTGAATTGACATAGAAGTTAGCACTGGTATTGAAGAAGACTTCAATAAATCCAATGACGATTAGGATTCCAATGTAGGCTACAATAGCGAGTGCTGTACGGTATTCATTGAACAGTTGTCCAATAGAAATGGCCAAGTAAATGCAGAGGATTCCTGAGATTGTACTAAGCAGGAAGGATACCCCCATAAGAGAGAGTTGAGGAAGGTATGTTCCTACAAGTGGAATCAACTCAGAATTTGATATCCATTCTGGAACCGTTATAGTCACAATAATAACAGCACTTAGAGCCAGTACAGCCGAGCTAAGGATAGACCAGATGAAGGCTCCGACTAATTTAGCAGTGATGATATAGTGCTCAGAAACTGGCAAGGTCAAAGTCAGATAGCCTTGTCGGTCATATACACTACCTTTGAAGCGTTTAATGATTAAGAAAAGAGTTGAAATCCCCAGTGTAATTATCAAGCCACCGAAGACGAGAGCCAGAAAGATAAATAGGAAAGGTTGGCTATCTTTGAAAGATACATAAGAATAGTAGTGTCCTTGCATTCCTATGGGGACGGAAAGGACTAGCACGGCAGCGTAAAGGGCTAAATACCACTTGTTAACATTTTTAAATTCGTAGCGAACTAAATTCCAAAACATAATAATCTCCTTTGCTTAGGCCTTAAATTCCTGACGGAAGAGTTGGTCAATGGATTCACCTGACTCATAGCGAATATCATCTACATTTCCTTGACGAACGACTTTTCCGTCTTTGAGGAAGACAATTTCATCCAAGATTGGCTCAATATCAGAAATCAAGTGGGTAGAAATCAAAACGGTAGAAGTTGGGGAGTAGTTGTTGATAATGGTATTGAGGATATACTCACGGGCTGCTGGATCCACTCCACCAATGGGTTCGTCCAGAACGTAGAGACGAGCATCACGGCTCATAACCAAAATCAGTTGGACCTTTTCCTTGTTCCCTTTTGATAGTTTCTTGAGACGACTATTTTCATCAATGCCCAGGTCTGCAAGTAGATGATGGGCGCGTTCCAGATTGAAATCTTTATAGAAGGTCTTGAAGTAGGTTAGGGCTTCCTTGACCTTCATTTGCTCATTGAGATAGGTCGTATCTGGCAAATAAGCTACGATAGCCTTGGTTGCTGGGCTTGGGTCCATATCGTTGATAAGGACGCGTCCTTGATCTGGCTGCAAGAGGCCATTGATGAGTTTAATCAGGGTTGTTTTTCCTGAGCCATTTGGCCCAAGAAGACCGACAATTTTTCCAGCTGGAATGTCAAGAGAAACATTTTCAAGGGCTGGTGTTGCTCCATATGATTTGGATACATTTTCAAATGCTAGTAATGACATAGGCTTAAACTCCTTTAATATAATCGCCGACTACGCTTGGTAGTTCTTCTTTTTCATAGCCAAAATGGGTCATGGAGGAAACGAAGTGTTCCAATTCTTCTTCCGATAATTGTTTGCGTGATTGGGCGATCAGCTCTTTATCTTCAGTCACAAATCGTCCAGTTGTGCGCTTGCTGTAGACAAATCCTTCTCGTTCAAGGTCTGACAAGGCTCTTTGGATGGTGTTTGGATTGACACCGGCCTCGCTAGCTAGCTCTCTTACGGTTGGAAGTTGTTGATTGGGCTCCAGTGTATGGGAAACAATCTGAAGCTTGATTTTCTCCATAATCTGTAAATAGATGGGTTTTTTGTTGTCAAATGTCCAGGACATCTTGGTCTCCTTTCTCTCATCTCTTTGTCTTAATTAAATAATACAACAAAACAAAAAACTTGTCAAGCAAAAAGAAGAATTGTTTTGGGAATCGTTTAAAAAATGGTATAATGAAAAGAAAACGATAAGGAGGGAAAGGATGCGTTGTCCAAAATGTGGGGCTACCAAGTCAAGTGTTATCGATAGTCGCCAAGCAGAAGAAGGGAACACTATTCGTAGAAGACGTGAGTGCGATGAATGCCAACACCGTTTTACAACCTACGAACGAGTAGAAGAAAGAACCTTAGTGGTTGTTAAAAAAGATGGCACACGGGAACAATTCTCCAGAGATAAAATCTTTAATGGGATTATCCGCTCAGCCCAGAAACGTCCTGTGTCAAGTGATGAAATCAACATGGTAGTCAATCGTATCGAACAGAAACTCCGTGGTCGAAATGAAAATGAAATTCAAAGTGAGGACATTGGTTCACTCGTCATGGAGGAGTTGGCTGAGTTAGATGAGATTACCTATGTGCGTTTTGCCAGTGTCTATCGTAGTTTTAAGGATGTTAGTGAGTTAGAGAGCTTGCTCCAACAAATCACCCAGTCCTCTAAAAAGAAAAAGGAAAAATAAATGAAGCCAATTGACCGTTTTTCTTATCTAAAGAATAATCGGGTGTCGCAAGATACCTCATCTCTGGTACAGTGCTACCTCCCGATTATCGGTCAGGAGGCACTGAGCCTTTATCTTTATACAATCAGTTTTTGGGATAATGGTAGAAAGGAATATCTTTTTTCAAGCATTCTTAACCATCTCAACTTTGGGATGGATAGACTGATAAAATCCTTGAAAATCCTATCTGCTTTTAATCTCTTAACCCTCTATCAAAAGGGGGATGTTTATCAGTTAGCCATTCAGGCTCCTCTATCTAGTCAAGACTTCTTGGAGCATCCTGTTTATCGCAGACTTTTGGAGAAAAAAATTGGCGATGCTGCTGTGGAGGATTTGAGAGTTGAGAGTGCTGAGGGAGAAGAAATACCTGTCTCACTCAATCAAGTCTTTCCAGACTTGGCAGAGCTGGGAAGTCAAGAAGATCTTGGTCTCAAGAAGAAAGTGGCCAACGATTTTGACTTAGACCATTTTCGTCAGCTTATGGCTCGAGATGGGCTTCGCTTTGCGGATGAGCAGTCCGATGTCTTAAACCTCTTTGCCATTGCCGAGGAGAAGAAATGGACTTGGTTTGAAACCTATCAATTGGCTAAGTCAACAGCTGTTTCCCAGGTTATTTCAACCAAACGAATGCGGGAAAAAATTGCTCAAAAACCGATTTCCTCTGACTTTAGTCCTAAGGAAGCGACCATTATCAAAGAAGCTAAAAGTAAGACTGCCCTGCAGTTCTTGGCAGAAATCAAGCAAACACGCAAGGGAACCATTACCCAAACAGAAAGAGAACTCTTGCAACAGATGGCTGGCTTGGGCTTGCTGGACGAAGTCATCAATATTATTCTCTTGTTGACTTTTAATAAGGTAGATTCGGCAAATATCAATGAGAAATATGCCATGAAGGTAGCCAATGACTATGCCTATCAAAAGATTCATTCAGCAGAAGAGGCAGTATTGCGCATCCGTGAGCGAGGGCAGAAGAATCAGGCTCAAAAAAGCAGTACCCCTAGTCCTGCCAAGTCCAATGTACCTAAGTGGAGTAATCCAGATTATAAAAATGAAACCAGTGAGGAAACTCGTCTGGAATTAGAGCGTAAGAAACAAGAACTATTAGCTCGATTAGAAAAAGGAGGAGATTAGATGGAAAGTGTCGGAGACGTACTCAAACGTCAACCTAGCCGTTTTCATTATCAAGACTTGGTCCAGAAAATCATGAAGGATCCTGATGTTGCGGCCTTTATCCAGCAGGAATCCCTTACTCCAGAGGAATTAAATCGCAGTATCTCCAAGTTTAATCAGTACATCACCGAGCGTGACAAATTTCTCCGTGGGGATACGGATTATATTGCCAAAGGCTACAAGCCGATTTTGGTTATGAATCATGGCTATGCGGATGTTTCTTACGAAGAAACTCCTGAACTAATTGCAGCGGAAAAAGAAGCGGCTATTAAGAACCGTCTCAAGTTAATCAATCTGCCAGCTAGTCTCAGGAAAGCTAGTTTGGCTCAAGTTGATTTGGATGATTTGGGGCGCTTGCCAGTTTTTGAAAAGCTATTAGCCTTCGTGGAGCAATATCCAGCTATTCGAAAAGGTCTTTACTTATATGGAGACTTTGGTGTGGGTAAAAGTTTCATGGTGGCTGCCTTGGCTCATGATTTATCAGAAAAACGCGGTGTTTCATCCACTCTCCTCCACTATCCTAGCTTTGTCATTGATGTCAAAAATGCTATCGGTGATGGTAATGTCAAGACCTTGGTAGATGAGCTTAAACTGTCTGAAGTCCTGATTTTAGATGACATTGGTGCCGAGCAATCAACAGCTTGGGTGCGTGACGAAATCCTCCAGGTCATTCTCCAATATCGCATGCAGGAAAATTTACCGACCTTTTTCACCTCCAACTTCAACTTTGAAGAATTGGAGCAGCATTTCGCTAAAGGGAAACATGGAAATGACGAAACCTGGGAAGCTAGACGGGTCATGGAACGCATCCGTTATTTGGCTGAGGAGACTCGTTTAGAAGGAGTAAACCGTCGATGACAGAAACGATTAAACTGATGAAAGCTCATAAGTCTGTTCGAAGATTTAAGGAACAAGTCCTTCCTCAAGAAGACTTGACTGAAATCCTGACAGCAGCCCAGATGGCCTCGTCTTGGAAGAATTTCCAATCCTACTCTGTGATTGTGGTACGAAGTCAAGAGAAGAAAGATGCCTTGTATGAATTAGTGCCTCAAGAGGCTATTCGCCAGTCTGCTGTTTTCCTTCTCTTTGTCGGAGATTTGAACCGAGCAGAAAAGGGAGCACGACTCCATACCGATACATTCCAACCCCAAGGTGTGGAAGGTCTCTTGATTAGTTCAGTCGATGCGGCTCTTGCTGGACAAAATGCCCTGCTGGCAGCTGAAAGTTTGGGCTATGGTGGTGTGATTATTGGCTTGGTTCGATACAAGTCCGAAGAAGTGGCAGAGCTCTTTAACCTGCCTGACTACACCTATCCTGTCTTTGGGATGGCACTAGGTGTACCAAATGAGGAACATGAAGTCAAACCTCGCTTGCCATTGCATCAGGTGGTTTTTGAGGAAGAATATCAGGAACAAACAGTTGATGTGATTGAGTCTTATGACCGTGTACAGGCCGACTATGCTGGGGCGCGTGCAACCACAAGCTGGAGTCAGCGCCTAGCAGAACAGTTTGGTCAAGCAGAACCAAGCTCAACTAGAAAAAATCTTGAACAGAAGAAGTTATTGTAGAAAGTGAGAAATTATGGCCCTACCAACTATTGCCATTGTAGGACGTCCCAATGTTGGGAAATCAACCCTATTTAATCGGATCGCTGGTGAGCGAATCTCCATTGTAGAAGATGTCGAAGGAGTGACACGTGACCGTATCTATGCGACGGGTGAGTGGCTCAATCGTTCGTTTAGCATGATTGATACAGGAGGAATCGATGATGTCGATGCTCCTTTCATGGAACAAATCAAGCACCAGGCAGAAATTGCCATGGAAGAAGCCGATGTTATCGTCTTTGTGGTGTCTGGTAAGGAAGGAATTACCGATGCAGACGAATACGTAGCCCGTAAGCTTTATAAGACCCACAAACCAGTCATCCTCGCAGTGAACAAGGTGGATAACCCTGAAATGCGAAATGATATCTATGATTTCTATGCCCTCGGTTTGGGTGAACCACTGCCTATCTCATCTGTCCATGGTATCGGTACAGGGGATGTGCTAGATGCTATCGTAGAAAATCTTCCAAATGAATATGAAGAAGAAAATCCAGATGTGATTAAGTTTAGCCTGATTGGTCGTCCAAACGTTGGAAAATCAAGCTTGATTAACGCTATTTTGGGAGAAGACCGTGTCATTGCTAGTCCCGTTGCTGGAACAACTCGTGACGCCATTGATACACACTTTACAGATACAGATGGTCAAGAGTTTACCATGATCGATACGGCTGGTATGCGTAAATCTGGTAAGGTTTATGAAAATACAGAGAAATACTCTGTCATGCGTGCCATGCGTGCTATTGACCGTTCAGATGTGGTCTTGATGGTCATCAATGCTGAAGAGGGTATCCGTGAATACGACAAGCGTATCGCAGGATTTGCCCATGAAGCTGGTAAAGGGATGATTATCGTGGTCAACAAGTGGGATACGCTTGAAAAAGACAACCACACTATGAAAAACTGGGAAGAAGATATCCGTGAGCAGTTCCAATACCTGCCTTACGCACCGATTATCTTTGTATCAGCCTTGACCAAGCAACGTCTCCACAAACTGCCTGAGATGATTAAGCAAATCAGCGAAAGTCAAAACACACGTATCCCATCAGCTGTCTTGAACGATGTTATTATGGATGCTATTGCCATCAACCCAACACCGACAGACAAAGGAAAACGCCTTAAGATTTTCTATGCGACCCAAGTGGCAACCAAACCACCAACCTTTGTTATCTTTGTCAACGAAGAAGAACTCATGCACTTTTCTTACCTGCGTTTCTTGGAAAATCAAATCCGCAAGGCCTTTGTCTTTGAAGGAACACCAATCCATCTCATCGCAAGAAAACGCAAATAAAAAAGTAGAATCTGGAATGACATTTCCAGATTTTTTTGATAGAATGAAGTTGAAGAAAACGCTATCAAAAGGAGGTGCCACTGATGGAACATTTGTTTACATTCTTAATCATACTTCCCTGTTTTTACTTTTTCAGCTGGATTGACAAGGCTAATAGAGATAGTAAATTTTTCCCAATTTTTTATTATTTTTACTGGGTTTACATCCCCCTCTATGCTCTTTTTAGCCTTGCTTGGACAGTTTTTTCAGTCCTGTTTTTCAATATCGTCTTGAGAAATGTGACAGATATCAAGTCTTGGGGCATCTGGCTATTACTTTTACTTATCGCTTTTGCCAGTGATTGGTTAATCTATATCTTCTCCCAAAAAATGCTTAGACTAAGAAAGGAGTTAGAGAAGTCTAAAGGCGGAAGGCATTGATTTATATCGGTTTCTATTTGTAGGAGGTGGCTTATGGCACATCTAACATCATTTATTACACGCTATTCCAAGGTTTATATTGGGTTAGTTCTGCTGATCTGGCTTGCTTTCTTCTTTGTTCCTTGGGATAAACCAGTTCTGGGAATATCTATCAATCTCCTCAGTATGCAGAAAATATTGCTAGTTTTTGGTGTTCTGTCCATTTTGATGGCCTTGCTGTCCAAGAAAGTCAGTCTCTTTATTTTTGGACTCATCTGCTGTCTTTCTTTATGGATTAACCTATTTATCCTATTTGCTCTTTTGCCGATTTTTGGCAATTAAAGTATCATAAAAGTTAGAGAGGTTAGCTTGGAAACTAGCCTCTTTTTCCTTTTCAAAATGGGGATTCTTCCTTGAAAATAATCAGTAATTGTGCTAAAATTAAAAGAACATTCTAAAATATTCGGAATTTAAAGTAAGGAAAAACATGGCTAATATTTTAAAAACAATTATCGAAAATGATAAAGGAGAAATCCGTCGTCTGGAAAAGATGGCTGACAAGGTTTTCAAATACGAAGACCAAATGGCTGCTTTGACTGACGACCAACTAAAAGCAAAAACAGTTGAATTTAAAGAACGTTATCAAAATGGAGAATCACTGGATTCATTGCTTTATGAAGCATTTGCGGTTGTCCGTGAGGGTGCTAAACGTGTCCTAGGTCTCTTCCCATATAAGGTTCAGGTTATGGGGGGAATCGTTCTTCACCATGGTGACGTGCCAGAGATGCGTACAGGGGAAGGGAAAACCTTGACTGCGACCATGCCCGTATACCTCAATGCCCTTTCAGGTAAAGGGGTTCACGTAGTTACGGTCAATGAATACCTGTCAGAGCGTGATGCGACTGAGATGGGTGAATTGTACTCATGGCTTGGTTTGTCAGTAGGGATTAACTTGGCTGCTAAATCTCCAATGGAGAAAAAAGAAGCCTATGAGTGTGATATTACTTACTCAACCAACTCAGAAATCGGATTTGACTACCTTCGTGATAACATGGTCGTTCGCGCTGAAAACATGGTACAACGTCCGCTTAACTATGCCTTGGTCGATGAGGTTGACTCTATCTTGATTGACGAAGCCCGTACACCTTTGATCGTATCAGGTGCCAACGCGGTTGAAACCAGTCAGTTATACCACATGGCAGACCACTATGTAAAATCTTTGGACAAAGACGACTACATCATTGATGTGCAGTCTAAGACCATTGGTTTGTCTGATTCAGGGATTGACAAGGCGGAAAGCTACTTCAAGCTTGAAAACCTCTATGACATCGAAAACGTAGCTCTGACTCACTTTATCGATAACGCCCTTCGTGCCAACTACATCATGCTTCTCGATATTGACTATGTGGTGAGCGAAGAACAAGAAATCTTGATTGTCGACCAATTTACAGGTCGTACTATGGAAGGTCGTCGTTATTCTGATGGCTTGCACCAAGCCATTGAAGCCAAAGAAGGTGTGCCGATCCAGGATGAAACCAAGACATCTGCCTCAATCACTTACCAAAACCTTTTCCGTATGTACAAGAAACTGTCTGGTATGACGGGTACAGGTAAGACTGAGGAAGAAGAATTCCGTGAAATTTACAACATTCGTGTTATTCCAATCCCAACAAACCGTCCTGTTCAACGTATTGACCACTCAGACCTTCTTTATGCAAGTATCGAGGCTAAGTTTAAGGCGGTTGTCGAAGATGTTAAGGCTCGTTACCAAAAGGGTCAGCCTGTCTTGGTTGGTACAGTAGCGGTTGAAACCAGTGACTACATTTCTAAGAAATTGGTCGCAGCTGGCGTTCCTCACGAAGTCTTGAATGCTAAAAACCACTATAAAGAAGCCCAAATCATCATGAATGCTGGTCAACGTGGTGCCGTTACTATCGCAACAAACATGGCCGGTCGTGGTACTGACATCAAGCTTGGTGAAGGGGTTCGCGAATTGGGTGGACTTTGTGTGATTGGTACAGAACGACATGAAAGCCGTCGTATCGATAACCAGCTTCGTGGACGTTCAGGTCGTCAAGGAGATCCAGGTGAGTCACAATTCTACCTCTCTCTTGAAGATGATTTGATGAAACGTTTTGGTTCTGAACGCTTGAAGGGAATCTTTGAACGTTTGAATATGTCTGAAGAGGCGATTGAGTCTCGTATGTTGACACGTCAGGTTGAAGCAGCACAAAAACGTGTCGAAGGAAATAACTACGATACCCGTAAACAAGTCCTTCAATACGATGATGTCATGCGTGAACAACGTGAGATTATCTACGCTCAACGTTACGACGTCATTACTGCAGACCGTGACTTGGCACCTGAAATTCAGGCTATGATCAAACGCACGATTGGTCGTGTCGTTGATGGTCATGCGCGTGCCAAACAAGATGAAAAACTCGAAGCAATTTTGAACTTTGCTAAGTACAACTTGCTTCCAGAAGATTCGATTACGATGGAAGACTTGTCAGGCTTGTCTGATAAGGCAATTAAGGAAGAGCTCTTCCAACGTGCCTTGCAAGTTTACGATAGTCAGGTTTCAAAACTACGCGATGAAGAAGCAGTTAAAGAATTCCAAAAAGTCTTGATTCTACGAGTGGTAGATAACAAGTGGACAGATCATATCGATGCCCTCGATCAATTGCGTAACGCGGTTGGACTTCGTGGCTATGCTCAGAACAATCCTGTTGTTGAGTATCAGGCAGAAGGATTCCGTATGTTTAATGACATGATTGGTTCGATTGAGTTTGATGTGACACGCTTGATGATGAAAGCACAAATTCATGAACAAGAAAGACCACAAGCAGAACACCATATCAGTACAACAGCGACTCGTAATATCGCTGCCCACCAAGCAAATATACCAGAAGATTTGGATTTGAGTCAGATTGGACGGAATGAACTTTGCCCATGTGGTTCTGGTAAGAAGTTTAAAAACTGTCACGGTAAAAGACAATAAAATGAGATAGTTTAGAGGCGGATACCTTGTGAAAAGTAAATTTTTACTTGGTATCCGTTTGATTTATAAGGAGATGAGTTATGGTATTTACAGCAAAAAGTCCTAAAATTAATATTGAAGAAGTTCGTGCCTTATCAAAATTAGAAGGTCAAGCTTTAGAGAGAAAATCACAGCGTGATCAAGAGCTAGAAGCCATTATACGTGGAGAAGACCAACGGATTCTCTTGGTAATCGGGCCATGCTCATCTGACAATGAAGAAGCTGTTCTTGAGTACGCTAAGCGTTTGGCAACTTTGCAAGAAGAAGTGGCAGACCGTATCTTTATGGTTATGCGTGTTTATACTGCTAAACCCCGTACCAACGGAGATGGCTATAAGGGCTTGATTCACCAGCCTAATGCGACAGAAGCCCCTAGCCTCATCAACGGAATCAAAGCCGTTCGACATCTTCATTATCGTGTTATCACAGAAACAGGTATGACAACAGCTGATGAAATGCTTTATCCTGAAAATCTTCCGCTTGTGGATGATTTGATTTCTTACATGGCGGTTGGTGCCCGTTCAGTTGAAGACCAGCAACACCGCTTTGTGGCAAGTGGGGCAGATTTTGCTACTGGGTTTAAAAATCCAACCTCTGGAAATCTCAATGTCATGTTTAATGGGATTTATGCTGCTCAAAACAAACAAAGCTTCCTTTTCTTAGGAAAAGAAGTGGAAACAACTGGGAACCCGCTTTCGCACGCCATTCTTCGTGGAGCAATCAATGAGTATGGTAAGAATATTCCTAACTACTACTATGATAATTTGATGGATACTATTGCTCAGTATGAGAAGATGGGCTTGGAAAATCCTTTTATTATTGTGGACACCAATCATGACAATTCTGGTAAGCAATACATGGACCAGATTCGAATTGTCCGCCAGACCTTGATTAACCGTGATTGGAATGAAAAAATCAAGCAGTACGTTCGTGGCTTTATGATTGAGTCTTATCTAGAAGACGGCCGTCAGAACGAACCAGAAGTATTTGGCAAGTCTATCACAGATCCTTGCCTTGGCTGGGAAAATACGGAAGTCCTCGTCAGAGAAATCTACCAAACGCTAGGAGAATAAGATGGCATTTATTGAAAAAGGTCAAGAAATCGATATTGAAGCAATCAAGGCAGAAACCCAATTGTCTGCGGAAGCCTTGCGTCTAAAGGAGCGTCGTGATAGAGAAATGGCAGACATTATTTCAGGAGAAGATGACCGGATCCTTTTGGTGATTGGTCCTTGCTCGTCTGACAATGAAGAGGCTGTCTTGGAATATGCTCGCCGTTTATCCGCCTTGCAAAAGAAGGTGGCGGACAAAATTTTCATGGTTATGCGTGTTTATACAGCTAAACCTCGCACTAACGGAGACGGCTATAAAGGTCTGGTTCACCAACCAGATACCTCTAAGGCGCCTAGTTTGATTAACGGCTTGCAGGCTGTGCGCCAGTTGCACTATCGTGTGATTACAGAGACTGGTTTGACAACGGCAGATGAGATGCTTTATCCGTCAAATCTGGTATTGGTAGATGATTTGGTCAGCTACCATGCTGTGGGGGCTCGTTCTGTGGAAGACCAAGAGCACCGTTTTGTGGCTTCAGGGATTGATGCACCAGTCGGGATGAAAAATCCAACCTCTGGGAATCTTGGTGTTATGTTTAACGGTATCTATGCCGCCCAAAACAAACAAACCTTCCTCTTCCATGGTCAAGAAGTTGAGACTTCAGGAAATCCCTTGGCTCACGTCATCCTTCGTGGTGCAGTTAATGAATATGGGAAAAATGAGCCTAACTTTTACTATGAGACCTTGCTAAATGCCATTGAACGCTATGAAGCCATGGGACTTGAAAATCCCTTTATTCTCATTGATACCAACCATGATAATTCAGGCAAGCAATATATGGAGCAGATTCGAATTGTTCGTCAGACCTTGCAAAATCGTAATTGGAATGAGAAGATTAAAAAGACAGTTCGAGGCTTTATGATTGAATCTTACCTAGCAGATGGTCGTCAAAACCAACCAGAGGTTTTTGGTTGCTCTATTACCGACCCTTGCCTAGGTTGGGAAAATACAGAGGCCTTGGTAGAAGAGATTTATGCTACCTTGACAAAATAAGTGAAAAGGATGGAGTTGGGGGATTCTCAACTCCTTTTGATGAGTATGATAGTTGGACATGGAATTGATATCGAAGAGTTGGCTTCGATAGAAAGCGCAGTTACACGACATGAAGGTTTTGCCAAGCGCGTGCTGACCACTAAGGAAATGGAGCGATTTGCCAGTCTCAAAGGGCGCAGACAAATTGAATATTTGGCTGGTCGCTGGTCGGCTAAAGAAGCCTTTTCCAAGGCCATAGGAACTGGTATTGGCAAGCTCGGTTTTCAAGATTTGGAAGTCTTGAACAATGAGCGCGGGGCGCCTTATTTTAGTCAGTCACCATTTTCAGGAAAGATTTGGCTGTCTATCAGCCATACAGATCAGTTTGTGACAGCCAGTGTCATTTTGGAGGAAAATCATGAAAGCTAGTCCACATAGACCAACCAAGGCTCTGATTCATCTTGGAGTTATTCGACACAATATTCAGCAAATGGGGGCTCATATCCCTCAAGGAACGCTCAAATTTGCAGTAGTCAAGGCTAATGCCTATGGGCATGGGGCTGTTGCTGTTGCGACGGCGATTCAGGATGAAGTTGATGGCTTTTGCGTTTCCAATATTGATGAAGCCATTGAACTCAGACAGGCTGGACTCAGCAAGAAAATCCTCATTTTAGGAGTTTCTGAGCTAGAAGCTGTTGCTCTAGCTAAAGAATACGACATCACCTTGACAGTGGCTGGACTGGAGTGGATTCAAGCACTCTTAGATAAGGAAGTGGATCTAACTGGATTGACAGTCCACCTCAAGATTGATTCAGGAATGGGACGGATCGGTTTTAGAGAAGCAAGTGAGGTTGAGCAGGCTCAAGCTTTGCTCCAACAATACGGTGCTCGTGTTGAAGGGATTTTTACCCACTTTGCGACTGCTGATGAAGAATCAGATTACTACTTTAATGCCCAGTTAGAACGGTTTAAAACTATTTTGGCTAGTATGAAGGAAGTCCCAGAGCTGATACATGCTAGCAATTCTGCAACGACTCTGTGGCATGCAGAGACTATTTTCAATGCCGTCCGTATGGGAGATGCCATGTATGGTCTTAATCCTAGCGGAGAGGTCTTGGACTTGCCTTATGACTTGACTCCAGCCTTGACCTTGGAATCTGCTCTGGTTCATGTCAAGATGGTTCCAGCTGGAGCTTGTATGGGCTATGGAGCGACCTATCAGGCAGATAGCGAGCAAGTCATCGCGACTGTGCCAATCGGCTATGCGGATGGTTGGACACGTGACATGCAGAATTTCTCCGTCTTGGTAGATGGCCAAGCTTGCCCAATCGTCGGACGAGTTTCTATGGACCAAATCACCATTCGTCTGCCTAAGCTTTATCCCTTAGGAACAAAAGTCACCCTCATTGGTTCTAATGGGGGCAAGGAAATCACAGCTACTCAGGTAGCGACCTACCGTGGCACTATTAACTATGAGGTGGTTTGTCTTCTCAGCGACCGCATTCCGAGAGAATATTATTAGAAAAGAAAGGAGTGGAGCATGAATCTACATCAACCCTTGCATGTCTTACCTGGTGTGGGACCAAAGTCAGCAGAAAAATACGCCAAACTTGGAATTGAAAACTTGCAAGACCTCTTGCTCTACTTTCCTTTCCGTTATGAAGACTTCAAAACTAAGCAAGTGCTGGAGCTGGAAGACGGTGAAAAGGCGGTTCTTTCTGGTCAAGTCGTGACTCCTGCTAGTGTCCAGTATTATGGTTTCAAGCGCAATCGCCTGCGCTTTAGCCTCAAACAGGGAGAAGTTGTTTTTGCGGTGAATTTCTTTAACCAGCCCTATCTGGCTGATAAGATAGAGTTGGGAGCAACTCTTGCTGTCTTTGGAAAATGGGATCGTGCCAAGGCTAGTCTAACTGGGATGAAGGTCCTAGCTCAGGTGGAAGATGACCTCCAGCCTGTCTATCGTTTGGCTCAAGGAATCAGTCAGGCAAGTCTGGTCAAGGTCATCAAGACAGCCTTTGATCAGGGGCTGGACCTCTTGATTGAGGAAAATCTGCCCCAGTCTTTACTGGATAAATACAAACTTATGTCCCGTTGTCAGGCAGTTCGAGCCATGCATTTCCCTAAGGATTTGGCAGAATACAAGCAGGCCCTTCGCCGTATCAAGTTTGAGGAACTCTTTTATTTCCAAATGCAATTGCAGACGCTCAAGTCTAAAAACAGAGTTCAGGGAAGCGGTCTGGTTCTGAATTGGTCTCAGGAAAAAGTGACAGCTGTTAAAGAAAATCTGCCATTTGACCTAACCCAAGCTCAGGAAAAGAGTTTGCAGGAAATTTTGACAGACATGAAGTCCGACCACCACATGAATCGTCTCTTACAAGGTGATGTGGGGAGCGGAAAAACTGTGGTTGCTGGCTTGGCCATGTTTGCGGCGGTGACAGCTGGTTATCAGGCTGCCCTAATGGTACCAACAGAAATCCTCGCAGAGCAACATTTTGAGAGTTTACAGAACCTTTTTCCAGACTTGAAACTGGCTCTTTTGACAGGTTCCTTGAAAGCTGCAGAAAAGAGAGAAGTCTTGGAGACTATTGCCAAGGGTGAGGCTGATTTGATTATCGGAACCCACGCTCTGATTCAGGATGGGGTAGATTATGCTCGTCTTGGCTTGATTATCATCGATGAGCAGCACCGCTTTGGTGTAGGGCAAAGGCGTGTTCTGAGAGAAAAAGGCGACAACCCAGATGTCCTCATGATGACGGCGACTCCCATACCACGGACGCTGGCTATCACGGCATTTGGCGATATGGATGTTTCCATTATTGACCAGATGCCAGCAGGGCGGAAGCCTATTGTGACACGCTGGATCAAGCATGAGCAACTATCTCAGGTCTTGACTTGGTTAGAGGGGGAAATTCAAAAAGGTTCACAAGCCTATGTCATCTCTCCCTTGATTGAAGAATCAGAAGCTCTGGATTTGAAAAATGCTATTGCTTTATCTGAGGAATTGACGGCTCATTTTGCTGGTAAGGCAGAGGTGGCTCTTCTACATGGTAAGATGAAGAGTGACGAAAAAGACCAGATTATGCAGGAGTTCAAAGAGCGAAAAACGGATATTCTGGTTTCAACGACGGTTATCGAGGTAGGGGTCAATATTCCCAATGCGACCGTCATGATTATCATGGATGCCGATCGCTTCGGTCTCAGCCAGCTTCACCAGCTTAGAGGTCGTGTGGGTCGGGGAGACAAGCAGTCCTATGCGGTTCTCGTTGCCAATCCCAAGACGGATTCTGGGAAAGACCGCATGCGCATCATGACAGAAACCACCAATGGATTTGTCCTTGCGGAGGAAGATTTGAAAATGCGTGGTTCAGGTGAAATTTTTGGAACCAGACAGTCAGGTCTTCCAGAGTTCCAAGTAGCTGATAT
This sequence comes from Streptococcus oralis subsp. dentisani, assembly GCF_002860905.1. Lineage (GTDB taxonomy): Bacteria > Bacillota > Bacilli > Lactobacillales > Streptococcaceae > Streptococcus > Streptococcus oralis_BA. The sequence goes on from NZ_PKIG01000003.1 coordinate 103,293, forward strand.
TATCGAAGATTTTCCGATTTTAGAAGAAGCTAGAAAAGTTGCTAGTTACATTAGTTCTATTGAAGGCTGGCAAGAGGATCCAGAGTGGCGCATGATTGCTCTTCATTTGGAAAAGAAAGAACATTTAGATTAAGCTTTCTCTAAGGAAAACTTAAGCTAGCTTTCAGGTTTGCCCCTTATACTAGAGTCATCAAAAAGAAACGAGGACTCTCATATGACAGTAACGATTAAAGTAAACTACCAAACCACTTTCCAAAAGAAAGAAGTAAAAAATTAAGATTGAAGAGAAGGAAGAAAGAGCGAAATGCTCTTTTTTGTTTCTAAAAGCACAATTTATTGAATCTAAAATAGCACACTGCGGATTCTAAAAAAATTCTAGAAATTATAGTAGATTGAATCTGGAATAGTACACCTAGTTTTCTAAAACATTTTTAGAAATTAGTTTGAATTCCGCGATCAATTTGTTCAGTTTTTATTTCATTTAACTATAATTTGACTTTCCTAATTTCTTTGTTCATATCTTATTTCAATACACTATATCTTAATATTTCAGAGCCAACATCTAGCATAACTAAAAAAACAGATTCTTCCATCTATTACGGAAAAATCTGTCATTGATTTAATGATTTACAAAAACTCCAACCACGGCTTGCGAATATTATCTTTGCTGGTTTCTCTATATTTTTTAGTTCTTATTTATGATGCTCTTTCAATAGTTCTTCAAACTCAGAGACAGTCATACCCAACTGTTGACTGGCAACTTCAGAAGGCAAAAGACCTTGACGGACTAGATTTAGTAGCATAGACAAACTTCCTTCAACTTTTCCACGCTCCAGTCCCTGTTCAATCCCTTCTGCCCTAGCTTGTTCCAAGGCATAGTCCTGCGCTAACAAGGCTTGTTCTTCTCGCATACGTAGTTGACTAAACATCTTCCTGTCCTCCTCGGACCAGCTCTTGTAGTCCAGCAGTTGGTCTGCCTGGCTGATGGCTCGCTCGGGTTCCTGAGTAAAGGGTTTATTCCCAAAAAACTCCAACCACGGTTTGCGAATGCTATCTTTGCTGGTTTCTCTGTATTTTTTTAGTTCCAAGAACGCCATCTTAACTAAATGGTTTTCCTGACCATTGTTGGTAATGGTTAAAACCTCACCTGTCGTGTCCTCACGCATACTGAAACTGTGAAAGGCTAGGTCATCTGAGAAATAATTACTATCCACAATAGCAATTGCGTATACTGGTGCGATGTGTTTGTAACTCTGGTGAGTGTTTCCTTCTTGTTGACGAATTTTTTCTAGATTTTGATTGACCTGACTGCATAGGTAAGCCCACAGGCGATTGATGAAAAAATTCTGATGATGCACTTGTATTTCGATAATAACCTGGGTGCCGTTGTCTAACTCCGCTAAAACGTCTATACTGGTATAGAAATCCTGCACTGAATAAGGTATGGAGGGTAATACGTGAATATTGCTTCCCTCCAAAATGGTCACATTTTTGGCTGGTAAGTCCAGCATATCGCGAATAAATTGACAAGTGATTTCTGGGTTGCTAAAAATCTTCTTAGCCACTAAATCATTGGTCGGGCTAATGCCCGGATGTCTGAGAATCATTCTTTCTCTCCTTTTATTATAGCACATTTTTACCTCTAGGTTGACTAGATTTAGTGCTTCTATCTATTTATTCGTAAAAAAGCGTAACTTCTCAAAGTAACTTCCCTCTCTCTCCCAAAACTGGAAGTTAGTTTTAGAAGTGACCCAATGAAAATCAAAGAGCAAACTAGGAAACTAGCCGCAGGTTGCTCAAAACACTGTTTTGAGGTTGCAGATAGAACTGACGAAGTCAGTAACATATATATACGGCAAGGCGAAGCTGACGTGGTTTGAAGAGATTTTCGAAGAGTATTACCCTTCTTTCTTGCATTGCTTTTCTAGATATGCTACAGTTGTGATAGCGATTACAAAATAAAAGGAGCATGCTATGAAAAATCCAGCTTTATTAGAAGAAATCAAGACTTATAGAGGACGGGATGAGGTCCCAGAAGACTTTGATGCTTTCTGGGATGAGGAAGTGAAAAAAGTTTCAACTCTTCCAGCCTACCAGTTGGAGGAAAGAAATTTCCACATTCCTCAAGTTAGTTGCTATGAGTTAACGTTTGAAGGAACCAATGAAGGCAAGGTTTATGCACGCGTCGTTCTTCCAAAGAGTGAGGAGAAGGTTCCACTAATCTTCCATTTCCATGGTTATATGGGACGTGGCTGGGACTGGGCCGACATGCTGGCCTTCACCGTGGCTGGTTACGGTGTTGTTTCCATGGATGTGCGGGGGCAGTCGGGTTACTCACAAGACGGCTTGCGTTCTCCTCTAGGAAATACAGTTAAGGGGCATATTATCCGTGGTGCTGTGGAAGGTCGGGATCACCTCTTTTATAAGGATGTTTATCTGGATATTTACCAGTTGGTTGAAATTGTTGCTAGTCTGCCTCAGGTTGATGAGGAGCGTCTTTCTAGCTATGGTGCTTCACAAGGAGGGGCTCTAGCCTTGGTTGCGGCAGCGCTCAATCCTCGGATTCAGAAAACTGTTGCCATCTATCCTTTCTTGTCAGACTTCAGACGAGTGCTTGAGATTGGCAATACCAGTGAAGCTTACGACGAACTTTTCCGTTATTTCAAGTTTCACGACCCCTTCCATGAAACTGAGGAGGAAATCATGTCGACCCTGGACTATATAGATGTGAAAAATCTTGCCCATCGTATCAAGGGTGAGGTTAAGATGATTACGGGCTTGGACGACGATGTTTGCTATCCTATTACCCAATTTGCGATTTACAACCGTCTGACCTGCGATAAAGCCTATCGCATCATGCCTGAGTATGCCCACGAAGCCATGAATGTATTTGTTAATGATCAAGTCTACAACTGGCTGTGTGGTAGTGAGATTCCTTTTAAGTATGTAAAATGATAAATGAGAGAGCCCAGTAGCTCTCTTTTTGTACAGAATCTAGTTAGCAAATATTCTAGTTCATATATACTTTGAAATTCATACTCTTCGAAAATCTCTTCAAACTACGTCAGCTTTATCTGTAATCTCAAAACAGTGTCTTGAGTAGCCTGCGGCTAGCTTCCTAGTTTGCTCTTTGATTTTTATTGAGTATGAGTTTTTTTCTGGGCTGTGGTGTCAAACAATTCATTTTCTATCTAGTTGGGTATAAGCTATTTCAATACATTGGAAAGCGTCTGTGAAATATGTTATAATTTATAAGAAAATATACAGTTTGGCTACAAATGAACATTTATATATAAGTTTATGTATAACTTAGTTTTTCTGATTAGGATAATATCTTATAAAAAACTATATTCCTGGAGATACAGTACTTAAATAGCATTTGTAAAGCAACAAAATAATCTATAGCTATTTTTATTGTAAGAATCAAAGTAGAGAGTGTTATGCTAATGGAAACTGTAATATTTTATTTTTTAGAATATACTTGGATAAATTAACTTTGAAAGTTAAAGTGAGGTAATGCATGTTTGTATGTTTAAAAGGTTTGGGAAAATTTCGTAAATCCAAAGCTTATGGTTTGGTTGGTTGTTTGACACTATCTGCAGTGATTGGATTAGCTGCACCAGACTTACCAGTTATTGGTGGTGGAGTCGTTGCTGCTGATGTTATTCAGGGTGGTAACGATATAAAAGATGTGGATGTTCATAGTAAATCTGCAGAAGGTGTTGCTATGACTTACACCACTTATGATAGCGGAACAAGTGGAAAACAAACGGCTTCTGGTAGTGGTGTCTTTGTAGCGCCAAATGTCATGGTGACAGTAGCTCATAATTACTATGATAAAAATCAAGAAGACAAGTCTGCGGTCTTACGTGGTGGAGAGTCTGCTCGTAGTTATGTTGTGATGAACTCAGAAACAGAGAAGAGTAACAAAGTACCCACATCAGGGGTATCCGAGTCTCTTGAAAAAGACTCTATTCATTTGTATGATGAGAAGAATTTTGGTAAAGAATATGGTAATGACTTAGCGGTAGTAGTTACTAAAAAGCCTGTAGAAGCTATGACGGGAGGTGAGGACTCTCCAAGAGAGTTGAGCGATAAAGAGGTTTCTACTGGTGATGAAATCACTATGGTCGGATATCCCAATGATTTTTCTACTCCAAATTTAAGTAAAGAAAATAAAGCTCGATTGAAAGACGGTAAGGCTTATTCAGTCTCAACAACTGTGAGCAGTATCAATAAAGAGAGTGGTGCAGTCACTTATCATTCCTCAGCTTTAGGAGGTTTTTCAGGTGCTCCTTTGTTTAATGATAAGGGAGAGGTAGTCGGTATCCACCAGCACGGAACAAATACTTCAAACGCTCCTGAGAGTGAGCGTATTGGCGGTGGTACTATCTTTACGGAAAAGCACAGAACTTGGATTCGTTCTATGATTGATAAATATGGTATAAAGGGTTGGTATATAGATGGTGCAAACCGTTACTACTATGATGAAAATCATATAGCTTTAAAAGATGTAGAGTCTGAGATTGACGGTGCTTTGTATAGTTTTGATGAAAAAGGTCGAGCTACTTTAGTAAAAGGTGAAGAAAAAGGTCGTGTTCTACTTCGAGTGGAAGATACTAAAGGAACTCGTTTGATTTCAGATAAGGTTGTTCAGGAAGGTCCTGTTGGAAGTGGCTTGAATTTTCATTTAAGACAAAATCCAGACTTCAAACAGTTAATAGCAACTTCCCCAACAGCTAAAGTGGTATCCTATAACGGAGTGCCAATTAACAAACTAGCAAGTGATACTACTTGGTCTGATGACTATGTCAGTAAGTTAGCTTTAGGTGATACAATTATAAGAGCGGTAGTAGATTCGGTAACTCCTCCATCTACGTCTTCTTCGGATTTTGCAAGAACTGAAGTTGGTAAAGTCGATTTGAGTGGTAAATCGAACTTACCTGTACCTAGTAAAGAGGTGTTACAAGCTCCGAATGGCTCAGAAAATTTCTATGCTACAACGCACATTCAAACGCCAGATGGGTCGGGGTCAGGTACTTTAATTGCACCCAATTTGGTGTTAACAGTCGCTCATAATTTCTTAACAGTTAAAGGTTCTGAGGTAGTTACTAAGTCTGGTCGTACCAATACAGTGTATAAAGCAACTTTACCGAATGGGTTGTCTGTGAATTTTTCAGATGATGATATTGTTTATTGGAATAAGAAAGATTCAGTATTTGGATTTAAAAATGACTTAGCTTTGGTTCGGTTAAAAGAAGCAGTAAAAGGAGTAACTCCTGTAGAGGTTGTAAAACAATCTTCGAAAGTTGCAGAGGGGGATTCAGTTTCGGTCTATGGTTTTCCAGATAACAAGCTAAGTCCAGTTTTAGATAGCAAAGTAGTAGGAACTACAGACTTCGGCTCTGGAATAGAGGGAATTAGCTATGGAGGTACGAAACCTGGAGCGTCTGGTGGTGGTCTTTATAATGACAAAGGTGCTTTAATTGGAGTTCACCAAAATGGTGTTGTAGGAAGCCGCAGTGGAGGTTTAGTTTTATCAAAAGAGCAGCTGGATTGGGTTCGTTCTTATATTGCGGGTCAACCAAAAGATCCTGTCTATGTTGAAGATAAAGAAGTGGAGCCTTCTAAGAAGGATTCGGATAAGGATTTAGCTGGGAAATTAGATCCAAAAAAAGATAGTGGAAAAGAAGATTCTGGTATTTTAGGTACATCTGGTGACTTTGCAGCTCCTACAGTAGATAAGCCAGAGTTTAAAGGTGGAGTTCCTTTCACTGAATCTCCTATACTGGCAATCCCAGAGTATATGGGTGTATTATCAACCTCAGGAGAAGAATCGGCCCCAACAGTTGAACAGCATGACTTTACAGGCGGAGTTAACGGAGACGAATCACTTGTTACAGAAGTTCCAGAGTATAGCGGTGTTCTCTCCACATTAGGTGATTCTCCAGCTCCTACAGTAGCTAAGCCAGAGTTTAAAGGTGGTGTGAATGGGGGTGACTCACTTGTTACAGAAGTTCCAGAGTATAGCGGTGTTCTATCCACATTAGGAGATTCTCCAGCTCCTACAGTAGCTAAGCCAGAGTATATGGGTGATACATTATCAAGCTCAGGAGAAGACTCGGCTCCAACAGTTGAACAGCATGACTTCACAGGCGGAGTTAACGGAGGCGACTCACTTGTTACAGAAGTTCCAGAGTATAGCGGTGTTCTATCCACATTAGGAGACTTTCCAGCTCCTACAGTAGCTAAGCCAGACTTTACAGGAGGAGTTCCTTTCACTGAATCTCCGATACTAGAAATCCCAGAATATATGGGTCCATTATCAACCTCAGGAGAAGGAAGTTCAGTAGTGAAATCTACTGATAAACAAGTAAATAATAAAGACAGTAAGGATGAAGCAGAAACTAAGAACGTTATCACAGGAATTGCTAGTTCACAACGTATTTTAAAAAATGAAACAGGAAGTATTCAAATTCAAGCTTCAGAAGAAGTATTGAAAAATGTGATAGGTATTCAAATGCAAGAAGTTCAAGTTAGTGATTTAAGTTCATTAAACTACAAAGCATTTGATATCAAATTGAAGGACGTAAATGGAAGATATGTTAAACTTGAAGGAAAAGTCCTTGTTACTTTTGCTACAGATCAGTCCGTTGAGAATGTTTATGCTGTAGATCCAGAAGGAAAACTACACACTATTGAATTCGAACAAAAAGATGGAAAGATTATTTTTGAAATTAACAATTCTAGTATTTATGCGATGACTTTCCGACGCTCCATTGACAATCTACCATTTAAAAATCCTACAGAAGATAACAAGGTTGAAGAACTTTCACTGTCATCTAAATTGTTATCTACAAATGAGAACTCAGGATTTAGTCAATCAGAGAATAAAGTAGGTAACAATGAACAGGCTAAGTTACCAGATACAGGTGAGAATAAATCAATAACAACAGTTTTGCTTGGTTTTGTAGGAATGTTCCTTGGAGCAATGATTTCTTATAAGCGAAAAGACAGTTAATTTGTCTTCAGTTGTTCTTTGAACTTTTATGTTAATCTAAAATAAACCAGTCTGGAGTCCTGTAAAAAGATGGGAATTCTAGACTGGTTTTATTGATATAGAAGTTTATAATAAGATTCGTAATTTTGAGTAATAGGTACGGATATTTATGTTATCTGAAACTACTTTCAGAAACAGCTGTTCTATAAAATACTTTTGAAACTGAAATCTATTCTATGACAAAGTATTGAAAGCGCTTAACAAATGGTATATAATGAACTCATAAGAACAAAGAAAAGGAGGAAAGAGGATGCCACAGATTACTAAAGAAGCTTTGATTGCACAAATCAAAGATGGAATCATCGTTTCTTGTCAGGCCCTTCCTCACGAACCGCTCTATACAGAAGCGGGAGGAGTCATTCCATTGCTGGTCAAAGCGGCTGAGCAAGGTGGAGCAGTCGGTATCCGAGCAAATAGTGTTCGCGATATCAAGGAAATCAAGGAGGTTACAAACCTTCCAATCATTGGGATAATAAAACGAGATTATCCACCGCAAGAACCCTTCATCACTGCTACTATGAAAGAAGTTGATGAACTGGCAGAACTGGACATCGAGGTCATTGCTCTGGATTGTACCAAGCGTGAACGCTATGATGGTTTGGAGATTCAAGAGTTCATTCGTCAGGTTAAGGAAAAATATCCTAACCAGCTCTTGATGGCTGATACAAGTACTTTCGAGGAAGGATTGGCAGCCGTTGAAGCAGGAATTGACTTTGTCGGAACAACCTTATCAGGATACACATCTTACAGTCCTAAAGTGGATGGTCCCGATTTTGAATTGATCAAAAAACTCTGTGATGCTGGTGTAGATGTCATTGCAGAAGGAAAAATTCATACACCAGAACAAGCCAAACAAATCCTAGGATATGGAGTGCGAGGTATTGTTGTTGGTGGCGCTATTACTAGACCAAAAGAGATTACAGAACGCTTTGTTGCTGGTCTCAAATAAGATGTAAGGGGGAATTTTATGTTTAAAGTTTTACAAAAAGTTGGAAAAGCTTTTATGTTACCTATAGCTATACTTCCTGCAGCAGGTCTACTTTTGGGGATTGGTGGTGCACTTTCAAACCCAACCACGATAGCAACTTATCCAATACTAGACAATAGTTTTTTTCAATCAATATTCCAAGTAATGAGCTCTGCAGGAGAGGTTGTATTCAGTAATTTATCACTACTTCTCTGTGTGGGATTATGTATTGGCTTAGCGAAACGAGATAAAGGAACCGCTGCGCTAGCAGGAGTAACTGGTTACTTAGTTATGACTGCAACGATTAAAGCTCTGGTAAAACTTTTTATGGCAGAAGGATCTGCAATTGATACTGGAGTTATTGGAGCATTAGTTGTCGGAATAGTTGCCGTATATTTGCACAATCGATATAACAATATTCAATTACCTTCCGCTTTAGGATTCTTTGGGGGTTCACGCTTCGTTCCTATTGTTACATCGTTCTCTTCTATCTTAATTGGCTTTGTCTTCTTTGTTATTTGGCCACCTTTTCAACAACTTCTTGTTTCTACAGGTGGATATATTTCTCAGGCGGGTCCAATTGGAACTTTTCTATATGGATTTTTAATGAGACTTTCTGGAGCAGTAGGCTTACATCATATGATTTACCCTATGTTTTGGTATACTGAACTTGGTGGTGTTGAAACTGTTGCAGGACAAACAGTGGTTGGAGCTCAAAAAATATTTTTTGCTCAATTAGCCGACCCGACTCATTCTGGATTATTTACAGAAGGAACAAGGTTTTTTGCAGGTCGTTTCTCAACAATGATGTTCGGTTTACCGGCTGCCTGTTTAGCGATGTACCATAGTGTTCCTAAAAATCGTCGTAAAAAATACGCGGGTCTGTTTTTTGGAGTTGCTTTAACATCTTTTATTACCGGTATTACAGAACCAATTGAATTTATGTTTCTATTTGTCAGTCCGGTTCTATATGTTGTACACGCATTCCTTGATGGTGTCAGCTTCTTTATTGCAGACGTCTTAAATATTTCAATAGGAAACACATTCTCAGGAGGTGTAATCGATTTTACTTTATTTGGAATTTTGCAGGGGAACGCTAAAACGAATTGGGTTCTTCAGATTCCATTTGGACTTATTTGGAGTGTTCTGTATTATATTGTTTTTAGATGGTTCATTACTCAATTCAACGTTCTAACGCCAGGACGAGGAGAAGAAGTAGATTCTAAAGAAATTTCTGAATCCACAGATTCAACTTCAAATACTGCAGATCATTTAAAACAGGATAGCCTACAAATTATCAGAGCGTTGGGTGGATCAAATAATATAGAAGATGTAGATGCTTGTGTGACACGTTTACGTGTAGCTGTAAAAGAAGTTCATCAAGTTGATAAAGCACTTTTAAAACAAATTGGTGCAGTTGATGTCTTAGAAGTGAAGGGTGGTATTCAAGCAATATATGGAGCAAAAGCAATCTTATATAAAAATAGTATTAATGAAATTTTAGGTGTAGATGATTAATACTCAATGAAAATCAAAGAGCAAACTGGGAAGCTAGGCGCAGGCTATACTTGAGTACGCCAAGGCGAAGCTGGCATGGTTTGAAGAGATTTTCGAAGAGTATAAGTACTTACTGACTTAATAAAAAACAGAGGAGAGTGGTGGATGCATCGGATGAAATGAAAACGCATACAAATACAATCTTACTCATTATCCAATATGGATACGCTTATTACATAGGAGAATACAGATGAAATTTAGAAAATTAGCTTGTACAGTACTTGCGGGTGCTGCGGTTCTTGGTCTTGCTGCTTGTGGCAATTCTGGCGGAAGTAAAGATGCTGCCAAATCAGGTGGTGACGGTGCCAAAACAGAAATCACTTGGTGGGCATTCCCAGTCTTCACTCAAGAAAAAACTGGTGACGGTGTTGGAACATATGAAAAGTCAATCATCGAAGCCTTTGAAAAAGCAAATCCAGATGTAAAAGTGAAATTGGAAACCATCGACTTTAAGTCAGGTCCAGAAAAGATTACTACAGCTATCGAAGCAGGTACAGCTCCAGACGTACTTTTTGACGCACCAGGACGTATCATCCAATATGGTAAAAATGGTAAATTGGCTGACTTGAATGACCTCTTCACAGATGACTTTGTTAAAGATGTCAACAATGAAAACATCGTAAAAGCAAGTAAAGCTGGAGACAAAGCTTATATGTATCCAATCAGTTCAGCACCATTCTACATGGCCATGAACAAGAAAATGTTGGAAGATGCTGGAGTTGCGAACCTTGTAAAAGAAGGTTGGACAACTGATGATTTTGAAAAAGTTTTGAAAGCGCTTAAAGACAAAGGCTACACACCAGGTTCATTGTTCAGTTCTGGTCAAGGGGGAGACCAAGGAACACGTGCCTTCATCTCAAACCTTTACGGAGGTTCTGTAACAGATAAAGATGTAACAAAATATACAACTGATGATCCTAAATTTGTCAAAGGTCTTGAAAAAGCAGCTAGCTGGATCAAAGACGGTTTGTTGAACAATGGTTCACAATTTGACGGTGGAGCAGATATCCAAAACTTTGCCAACGGTCAAACATCTTACACAATCCTTTGGGCGCCAGCTCAAAACGGTATCCAAGCGAAACTCTTGGAAGCAAGTAAAGTAGAAGTGGTAGAAGTACCATTCCCATCAGATTCAGGTAAACCAGCTCTTGAATACCTTGTAAACGGATTTGCAGTATTCAACAACAAAGACGACAAGAAAGTTGCAGCATCTAAGAAATTCGTTCAATTCATCGCGGATGACAAAGAATGGGGTCCAAAAGACGTTGTTCGTACAGGTGCCTTCCCAGTTCGTACTTCATTTGGAAAACTTTATGAAGATAAACGTATGGAAACAATCAGTGGTTGGACTAAATACTACTCACCATACTACAATACAATTGATGGTTTTGCAGAAATGAGAACTCTATGGTTCCCAATGTTGCAATCAGTTTCAAATGGCGATCAAAAACCAGCGGATGCTTTAAAAGCCTTCACTGAAAAAGCTAACGAAACAATTAAAAAAGCTACAAAACAATAAGCACTGAATCAGATTGACTCCTCCCTTTTCCCTGTGCATAATCTATGTAAGAAAAGGGAGGATTTTATTTGAAATATCAGAAACTGTCACGAAATTAAAATGAAGTTCTTACATAAGCGAATCTTAAAAAATTTCATTTTGATTTTAAAACTGTTCAAGAAAATCCAAAATATTCTATTTGTGAAAGAGAGGTGCCGACTGTGAAAGTCAATAAAATTCGTATGCGGGAAACAGTGATTTCCTACGCTTTCTTAGCACCAGTATTATTCTTCTTTGTCATCTTTGTATTGGTTCCTATGATTATGGGATTCATTACAAGTTTCTTTAACTATTCAATGACTAAATTTGAGTTTGTGGGTTTGGACAACTACATTCGTATGTTTAAAGACCCTGTCTTTATGAAGTCTTTGATTAACACAGTTATTTTGGTTGTTGGATCTGTACCGATTGTTGTTCTCTTTTCGCTCTTTGTGGCGTCGCAAACCTACCATCAAAATGCTATTGCCAGATCTTTCTACCGTTTCGTCTTCTTCCTTCCTGTTGTAACAGGTAGTGTTGCCGTAACAGTTGTTTGGAAATGGATTTATGACCCATTATCAGGGATTCTAAACTTTGTCCTTAAGTCAAGCCATATCATCAGCCAGAATATTTCTTGGTTGGGAGATAAACACTGGGCATTACTGGCAATTATGATTATCCTCTTGACAACATCTGTTGGTCAGCCAATTATCCTCTACATAGCTGCTATGGGGAATATTGACAATTCACTGGTTGAAGCGGCTCGTGTAGACGGTGCAACTGAATTTCAAGTTTTCTGGAAGATTAAATGGCCAAGCCTTCTTCCAACAACTCTCTACATCGCAATCATCACAACAATTAACTCATTTCAAGTTTTCGCCTTGATTCAACTATTAACATCTGGTGGGCCAAACTACTCAACAAGTACCTTGATGTACTACCTTTACGAAAAAGCCTTCCAATTGACCGAATACGGGTATGCTAATACCATTGGTGTCTTCTTGGCAGTCATGATTGCTATTGTAAGCTTTGTTCAATTTAAGGCGCTCGGAAATGACGTAGAATATTAAAGAAAGGAGACAGCTATGCAATCTACACAAAAGAAACCTATAACAGCTTTCACTGTTATTTCAACTATTATCTTGCTCTTGTTGACCGTGCTGTTCATCTTTCCATTCTACTGGATTTTGACAGGGGCCTTCAAATCACAACCTGATACCATCGTTATTCCACCACAATGGTTCCCTAAAATGCCAACCATGGAAAACTTCCAACAACTCATGGTGCAAAACCCTGCTATGCAGTGGATGTGGAACTCTGTGTTTATCTCATTGGTAACCATGTTCTTAGTCTGTGCGACCTCATCTCTAGCAGGTTATGTATTGGCTAAAAAACGTTTCTATGGGCAACGTATTCTCTTTGCAATCTTTATTGCTGCTATGGCACTTCCAAAACAAGTTGTCCTTGTACCATTGGTACGTATCGTCAACTTCATGGGAATTCACGATACTCTCTGGGCAGTTATCTTGCCTTTGATTGGATGGCCATTCGGGGTCTTCCTCATGAAACAGTTCAGTGAGAATATTCCTACAGAGTTGCTTGAATCAGCTAAAATCGACGGTTGTGGTGAGATTCGTACCTTCTGGAGCGTAGCCTTCCCAATTGTGAAACCAGGATTTGCAGCACTTGCAATCTTTACCTTCATCAATACATGGAACGACTACTTCATGCAGTTGGTAATGCTGACTTCACGTAATAATTTGACCATTTCACTCGGTGTTGCGACTATGCAGGCTGAAATGGCAACCAACTATGGTTTGATCATGGCAGGTGCCGCTCTTGCAGCAGTTCCAATCGTAACAGTCTTCCTAGTCTTCCAAAAATCCTTCACTCAGGGTATTACTATGGGAGCGGTCAAAGGTTAAGAAAAGTAAACTGGTGTGTCAAGATTGCGGAAGTGGTCTAGACATGCTATGGAAATATAGAGGTTATAAGTGTCTACAAAATGTTGGGTATTTGCTTACCTTAGATATTTTGTTAGACACTTATCAACTTAAGAATGATTTTAGTTAACTATCAGAAACGAAGGAAAGAGTATGATTTTTGACGATTTGAAAAACATCACCTTTTACAAAGGGATTCATCCTAATCTAGACAAGGCTATCGACTATCTCTATCAACATCGTAAAGATTCTTTTGAGTTAGGAAAGTATGAGATTGACGGGGACAAGGTCTTTCTAGTTGTTCAGGAAAATGTCCTCAATCAAGCTGAAAATGATCAATTTGAGCATCATAAGAACTATGCAGACTTGCATTTGCTGGTAGAAGGACATGAATATTTGAGCTACGGTTCACGTATCAAAGACGAGGCAGTAGCATTCGACGAAGCAAGTGACATTGGTTTTGTTCATTGTCATGAAAAATACCCACTCTTGTTGGGTTATCACAATTTTGCGATTTTCTTCCCAGGAGAACCGCACCAGCCGAATGGCTATGCAGGTATGGAAGAGAAGGTTCGTAAATATCTTTTTAAAATTTTGATTGATTAAAAATCAGGAGGAGCAAATATGGCACAAAAAGGAGTAAGCCTTATCAAGGCAGCATTTGATACAGATAACTTTCTCATGCGTTTTAGTGAGAAGGTCTTGGATATCGTGACAGCCAATCTTCTTTTTGTCGTCTCTTGTTTGCCCATCGTGACGATTGGAGTGGCTAAAATTAGCCTCTACGAGACTATGTTTGAGATTAAGAAAAGTAGACGTGTACCTGTCTTTAAAATCTATCTAAGAGCTTTCAAGCAAAATCTGAAACTAGGTCTTCAGTTAGGTCTGCTTGAGTTGGGCATTGTCTCATTAAGCCTTCTAGATCTCTATCTCTTCTGGGGTCAGACAGCTATGCCTTTCCAAATGGTAAAAGCTATCTGTTTAGGAATTCTGATCTTCCTCACTATCGTGATGTTGGCTAGCTATCCAATCGCTGCACGCTATGATTTGACTTGGAAAGAAGTGCTGCAAAAAGGACTTATCTTGGCAAGTTTTAACTTTCCTTGGTTCTTCCTCATGTTAGCTATTCTCTTTCTCATTGTGATGGTTCTTTATCTGTCCGCCTTCAGTTTACTTTTAGGTGGTTCAGCCTTCCTGCTTTTTGGGTTTGGGCTCTTGGTCTTTCTCCAGACTGGATTGATGGAGAAAATTTTCTCAAAATACCAATAGGATGGCTTGTTTCTGAAACTACTTTCAAACCATAAACATTTCAAAATTCATATCGAAACTAAAATCTAAGTGTACACAAGATATTGAAAGCGTTTTTTACAAGGTGTATACTAAACACGTAAAGAATAAAACCTGCTTTTAGCAGAAAAAAAGAAAATTTAGGAGAAAATCTATGTCAGATTTAAAAAAATACGAAGGTGTCATTCCAGCCTTCTACGCATGTTATGATGATCAAGGAGAAGTAAGTCCAGAGCGTACGCGTGCCTTGGTTCAATACTTCATTGATAAAGGTGTTCAAGGTCTTTATGTCAATGGTTCTTCTGGTGAATGTATCTACCAAAGTGTTGAAGACCGCAAGTTAATCTTGGAAGAAGTTATGGCGGTTGCCAAAGGTAAGTTGACTATCATTGCTCACGTTGCTTGCAATAATACCAAAGACAGTATGGAACTGGCTCGCCACGCAGAAAGCTTGGATGTAGATGCTATTGCGACGATTCCACCTATTTATTTCCGCTTACCAGAATACTCAGTTGCTAAGTACTGGAACGATATCAGTTCTGCAGCTCCAAATACAGACTATGTCATCTACAACATTCCTCAATTGGCAGGTGTTGCTTTGACTCCAAGTCTTTATACTGAAATGTTGAAGAATCCTCGTGTTATCGGTGTGAAGAACTCTTCTATGCCAGTTCAAGATATCCAAACTTTTGTGAGCCTTGGTGGAGAAGACCATATCGTCTTTAACGGTCCAGATGAACAGTTCCTAGGTGGCCGTCTCATGGGTGCTAAGGCTGGTATCGGTGGTACTTATGGTGCTATGCCAGAACTATTCTTGAAACTCAACCAATTGATTGCTGATAAAGATTTGGAAACAGCGCGTGAATTGCAGTATGCTATCAACGCTATCATTGGCAAATTGACTGCTGCACATGGAAATATGTATGGTGTCATTAAAGAAGTCTTGAAAATCAATGAAGGACTGAACATTGGTTCTGTTCGTTCACCATTGACACCAGTGACTGAAGAAGATCGTCCAGTTGTAGAAGCAGCTGCAGCCTTGATTCGTGAAACCAAGGAGCGCTTCCTCTAATCCATAAGGAGGTATTTATGACACACTACGTTGCAATTGATATCGGTGGAACCAACATCAAATATGGTTTGATCGACCAAGAAGGCCAACTTGTTGAATCGCATGAAATGCCAACAGAGGCGCATAAGGGTGGACCTCATATCTTACAAAAGACCAAAGATATCGTAGCTAGTTATTTAGAAAAAGGCCCAGTAGCAGGTGTTGCCATTTCTTCTGCAGGGATGGTAGATCCTGACAAGGGTGAAATTTTCTATGCTGGACCTCAAATCCCTAACTATGCAGGCACCCAGTTCAAGAAGGAAATCGAGACTAGCTTTGCGATTCCTTGTGAGATTGAAAATGATGTCAACTGTGCAGGTCTTGCTGAAGCGGTATCTGGTTCAGGTAAGGGAGCGAGTGTCACCCTTTGCCTGACTATTGGAACAGGTATCGGTGGTTGTTTGATTATGGATGGGAAAGTCTTCCATGGATTTAGCAATTCCGCCTGTGAAGTTGGCTATATGCATATGCAGGATGGAGATTTCCAAGACTTGGCCTCTACGACAGCCTTGGTGGAGTATGTAGCGGCAGGTCATGGAGATCCAGTTGATCAGTGGAATGGCCGACGCATCTTTAAGGAAGCCACTGAAGGCAACAAGATTTGTATGGCTGGTATTGACCGTATGGTAGACTATCTAGGGAAAGGTTTGGCAAATATTTGCTACGTTGCCAATCCAGAAGTGGTCATTCTCGGTGGTGGTATCATGGGCCAAGAGGCAATCCTCAAACCTAAAATTCGAAAAGCTTTAAAAGATGCTTTGGTACCAAGCCTAGCTGAAAAAACACGATTAGAATTTGCCCATCACCAAAATACAGCAGGGATGCTTGGTGCTTATTATCATTTTATACTCAATGAAAATCAAAGAGCAAACTAGGAAGTTAGCCGTAGGCAGTACTTGAGTACGACAAGGCGAAGCTGACGTGGTTTGAAGAGATTTTCGAAGAGTATCAAGACAAAACAATCCTAGTTTGGCTCAGCCAAACTAGGATTTTCTAATCAAGTTCCCTTGACTTTCTTTATAATTGTGAGATAATAAATAAAATATATAAAGGAGTTATATAAAATGGCTATAGCGAATTCAAGTAAAGTTGTGACCTTCCAAGCTAATAGAGAATTAGTAAATGATGCCATGGAAGTGTTAAAAGAAAAAAATCTCTCTCTTTCATCAGCACTTAGATTATTTTTAAAGAATGTTGCCGTAACAAATGAAGTAGATTTACTGAGTGAAGAGGAATTAGAGAAGGAGTATTTGTTTAGGCAATTACAAGCAGAAGTTCAAGAAAGTTATGCCAAGATTGAGGCTGGAAATTACTTGACAGATGAGGATGTTGTGACACGCTATGGATTATAAAAAATATAGGATTTTGTATTCTCCTAGAGTGATTGATAGTCTGGATAAAATATATCAGTATATAGCAGAGGAAATCGGTTCTGTAGAGGCTGCGAGACGAAAAGTGGCGAGTATCAGAAAAGATATTAATCGTCTAGAAATTTTCCCTCAAGCTGGATTTGATGCCGATGAAAAATTTGGTAAGAAATTAGACCCTCGCTACCAAACGCGAGGATTGACCTTGAGTAAGGATTACATCGTATTATATACAATTGTTGAGGATACCGTCAGACTTGCTTATTTACTCCCTTCAAAAAGTGATTACATGAAATTATTTAAGACTAAGTCAAGATACGATTGATTCATAATCTTGAAGAGGTATGTTTAGTGATGAATAAAAATCCTAGTTTGGCTAGACCAAACTAGGATTTTCTTACACGTTTTTGTCTACGATAACCGTTGAGTTTTTTATTTTCCCAGTAGCTATTAAAGATTTTCTCCTTGCTCTCACGATTGATTTCCAAAAAGTAGGCATAAATCAAATCGATAAAGAAGAGCATAGGAAGTTGAGCGGATATACGTTGGATGTAAGAAGACTGGCTGTGTGTGGCTACAAGAACAGTCTCTGTATAAGCCTGACTATCTTTATTGGGAACACTTGTAAAAAGTACAGTCTTTGCCCCCATCTCCTTAGCGTCTAATAGACTATCTAAAATAGAAGGTGTTGTACCAGACAGTGAGAACCCCAGTACGAGACAATTCTCATCCATAATACTGGTTGTCCAAGCAAAACCGTCTTGGTCTGTTAAGGCTTCACAGACCACACCTAGACGCATGAAGCGCAATTTCATTTCACGAGCTACGAGGCCAGAACTTCCTGTTCCGAAGAAGTAGACACGTTCAGCATCTTCGATTAACTGGGCAATTCTTTCTAGTTGGACTTCGTCAATCAAGTCCTGTGTTTGCTCCCGCATGTTGCTATAACTTCTGAGGACTCGTTTTGTAAGTGGACTGTGTTTGTGAGAATGGGTGTCTTGTTTCTCTGCTTGGTGTTGGTATTGGAAAATAAATTCTCTATAGCCTGTAAAACCACACTTTTTAGCAAAGCGGGTCAGAGCAGCCTGAGAAATATGTAATTTTTGAGTGACCTTCTGAGAAGATAAATCATCTGCAATGGTTTCAGATTGTAAAAAATAGCGAGCGATTTCTTGCTCTAAATCTGTCATTTCTTCGAAGTGAGAATCAATGATGGTTGCTATATCTGGTTTGTCCATAGAAAGGCTCCTTTAAATGAGTCGTGTTGGAAAAAGACTAGATTATTGAACTTTTACATTCATTATAACATATAATATAGGGATGAATAAATAAAAACGTATCTTACTGTAAAAACGAAAAAAAGCTTCTTTCTTTTCCATAATTTTCTGCTCAAATTGTGGTACAATTAAGAGTAAGATTTTAAGTTAGAAATGAGACTGATTTGTATGAGAAAATTTAACAGCCATTCGATTCCGATTCGGCTTAATTTATTGTTTTCAATCGTCATTTTACTCTTTATGACCATTATTGGTCGTTTGTTGTATATGCAGGTTTTGAACAAGGATTTTTACGAAAAAAAGCTAGCCTCAGCTAGTCAGACCAAGGTCACAACCAGTTCTGCCCGTGGGGAAATCTATGATGCTAGTGGAAAACCTTTGGTAGAAAATACGCTAAAGCAGGTTGTTTCCTTTACGCGTAGTAATAAAATGACGGCTAAAGATCTGAAAGAAATCGCTAGTCAGTTGCTGGGATATGTGAGCATCAGTTCGCCCAATTTGACAGAACGTCAGTTGGCAGATTACTATTTGGCTGATCCTGAAATCTATAAAAAAACAGTGGAGGCTCTCCCAAGTGAGAAGCGCTTGAATTCAGATGGCAATCGTCTATCCGAATCAGAACTGTATAACAATGCAGTCGATAGTGTTCAAACGAGTCAACTAAATTATACAGAGGATGAAAAGAAAGAAATCTATCTTTTTAGTCAGTTAAATGCCGTTGGAAATTTTGCGACAGGAACCATTGTGACAGATGCCTTGACAGATACCCAGATTGCTCTGATTGCCTCTGCTTCGAAACAATTACCCGGTGTCAGTATTTCAACTTCATGGGATCGAAAAGTTCTAGAGACTTCCCTTTCTTCTATAGTAGGTAGTGTATCGAGTGAAAAAGCTGGTCTCCCAGCGGAAGAAGCAGATGCTTATCTTAAAAAAGGTTATTCTCTAAATGACCGTGTGGGGACCTCTTATCTAGAAAAGCAATACGAGGAAACCTTGCAAGGTAAACGCTCAGTGAAGGAGATTCATCTAGATAAGTACGGTAACATGGAAAGTGTCGAAAATATCGAAGATGGTACCAAAGGGAATAATATTAAACTGACCATTGATTTGGCCTTCCAAGATAGCGTGGATGCTTTGCTGAAAAGTTATTTCAATTCAGAGTTGGGGAATGGTGGAGCCAAGTATTCTGAGGGTGTCTATGCAGTCGCCCTTAACCCAAAAACAGGTGCTGTTTTGTCTATGTCAGGAATCAAACACGACCTGAAAACGGGAGAGTTGACGCCTGATTCCTTGGGAACGGTAACTAATGTCTTTGTTCCAGGTTCGGTTGTCAAGGCGGCGACCATCAGCTCTGGTTGGGAAAATGGAGTCTTGTCAGGAAACCAGACCTTGACAGACCAGTCCATTGTCTTCCAAGGTTCAGCTCCAATTAATTCTTGGTATACTGCCTTTTCTGGGGCAATGCCGATTACGGCGGTTCAAGCTCTGGAGTATTCATCCAATACTTATATGGTCCAAACAGCCTTAGGTCTTATGGGGCAGACCTATCAACCAAATATGTTTGTCGGCACCAGCAATCTAGAGTCTGCTATGGGGAAATTGCGTTCAACCTTTGGCGAATATGGCTTGGGGTCTGCGACCGGGATTGACTTACCAGATGAATCTACTGGATTTATTCCCAAAGAGTATAACTTTGCCAATTTCATTACCAATGCCTTTGGGCAGTTTGATAACTATACGCCGATGCAATTGGCTCAGTATGTAGCAACTATTGCAAATGATGGTGTTCGTGTGGCTCCTCGTATTGTTGAAGGCATTTATGGAAATAATGATAAGGGAGGACTGGGCGACTTGATTCAGCAACTGCAACCGACAGAGATGAATAAGGTCAATATATCCGACTCCGATATGAGTGTCTTGCACCAAGGTTTTTATCAGGTTGCTCATGGGACTAGTGGATTGACAACTGGACGTGCCTTTTCAAATGGTGCCTTGGTATCCATTAGCGGAAAAACGGGTACAGCCGAAAGCTATGTAGCAGATGGTCAGCAAGCAACCAATACCAATGCGGTGGCCTATGCCCCATCTGATAATCCCCAAATCGCTGTTGCAGTGGTCTTTCCTCATAATACCAATCTAACAAATGGTGTAGGACCTTCCATTGCGCGTGACATTATCAATCTGTATCAAAAATACCATCCGATGAACTAGAAAGGAAATTATGCTTTATCCAACACCCATTGCCAAGCTGATTGACAGTTATTCTAAGTTACCAGGTATCGGGATTAAGACGGCTACGCGTCTGGCCTTTTATACGATTGGAATGTCTGATGACGATGTCAATGAATTTGCAAAAAATCTCCTTTCTGCTAAGAGAGAATTGACCTACTGTTCTATTTGTGGACGTTTGACAGACGACGATCCTTGTTCTATCTGTACCGATCCAACTCGTGACCAGACAACGATTTTGGTGCTAGAAGATAGTCGGGATGTGGCAGCCATGGAAAATATCCAAGAATACCATGGCCTCTATCATGTCCTGCATGGCCTTATTTCTCCCATGAATGGTATCAGTCCAGACGATATCAATCTCAAGAGTCTCATGACTCGTCTGATGGATAGTGAGGTTTCAGAAGTAATCGTAGCAACCAATGCCACAGCAGATGGGGAAGCGACTTCCATGTATCTTTCCCGCTTACTCAAGCCAGCTGGGATCAAGGTCACTCGTCTGGCACGAGGCCTCGCTGTCGGAGCAGATATCGAGTATGCGGACGAAGTGACCCTCTTACGGGCTATTGAAAATCGGACAGAGTTGTAAGTGTGGACAAATTTACGAACTCCATTCATTTATAAAAAATTAAGGAGGCTGAAAATCGTTCATATCGGCCTCTTTTTGTATAGTGTGATGAGTAGGATCAGGTTCAAGTTTTAAAAAAACAAGCAAATATGATATACTAAAGAGCGAGTATTCTAGTAGAATTAGGACAAATAATATGAAACAAACGATTATTCTTTTATATGGTGGACGGAGTGCGGAACGCGAAGTCTCTGTCCTTTCAGCGGAAAGTGTCATGCGTGCGGTCAATTACGACCGTTTCACAGTTAAGACTTTCTTTATCAGTCAGTCAGGTGACTTTATCAAAACGCAGGAATTTAGTCAGACTCCAGGTCAAGAGGACCGTCTCATGACCAATGCGACCATTGATTGGGATAAGAAAGTTGCACCAAGTGCCATCTACGAAGATGGTGCAGTGGTCTTCCCAGTCCTTCACGGTCCGATGGGAGAGGATGGCTCTGTCCAAGGATTCTTGGAAGTTTTGAAAATGCCTTATGTCGGCTGCAATATCTTGTCATCTAGTCTTGCCATGGATAAAATCACCACTAAGCGTGTCTTAGAATCTGTCGGGATTGCCCAAGTTCCTTATGTGGCCATTGTCGAAGGTGATGATGTGACTGTTAAAATTGCCGAAGTTGAAGAAAAATTGACTTATCCAGTTTTCACAAAACCATCAAACATGGGTTCAAGTGTCGGTATTTCAAAATCTGAAAATCAAGAAGAACTCCGTCAAGCCTTGAAACTTGCCTTCCAATATGACAGCCGTGTCTTGGTAGAGCAAGGGGTAAATGCCCGTGAAATCGAGGTTGGTCTCTTGGGCAACTACGATGTCAAAAGCACGCTTCCAGGGGAAGTAGTCAAGGATGTAGCCTTTTATGACTACGATGCCAAGTATATTGATAACAAGATTACCATGGATATCCCAGCTAAGATCAGTGATGATGTGGTAGCTGTCATGCGTCAAAATGCAGAAACTGCCTTCCGTGCCATTGGTGGGCTCGGTCTCTCTCGTTGCGATTTCTTCTATACAGACAAGGGAGAGGTTTTCCTCAACGAGCTCAATACCATGCCAGGTTTCACCCAGTGGTCAATGTATCCACTACTTTGGGACAATATGGGAATCAGCTACCCAGAACTAATCGAGCGTTTGGTGGACCTTGCCAAGGAAAGTTTTGACAAGCGCGAAGCGCATTTGTTATAAAAATGAAAGAGAGGGTGGGAGCCAGAACTATCACTGCAAGGTGACTAGAGTTCTCGGACTTCAACCCTTTTTAAAGGAGTAGAAATGAAATTAACAATCCATGAAGTGGCTCAAGTTGTAGGAGCTAAAAATGATATCAGTATCTTTGAGGACACCCACCTAGAAAAAGCTGAGTTTGATAGTCGCTTAATTGCGGCAGGGGATTTATTTGTGCCCCTCAAAGGTGCGCGTGACGGTCATGACTTTATCGAAAGAGCTTTTGAAAATGGCGCTGCTGTAACCCTGTCTGAGAAAGAGGTTGCAAATCATCCCTATATTCTAGTAGATGATGTTCTGACTGCCTTTCAGCAACTAGCAGCCTACTATCTTGAAAAAATAGCTGTTGATGTCTTTGCGGTTACGGGTTCAAATGGCAAGACAACGACCAAGGATATGTTAGCGCACTTGCTATCAACAACCTACAAGACCTACAAAACTCAAGGCAACTACAATAACGAGATTGGTCTTCCATACACAGTTCTCCATATGCCTGAAGGGACAGAAAAGTTGGTCTTGGAGATGGGGCAGGATCACTTGGGCGACATTCATCTCTTGTCAGAATTGGCTCATCCAAAAACAGCCATCGTGACCTTGGTTGGAGAAGCCCATTTGGCCTTTTTCAAAGACCGTTCTGAAATTGCTAAAGGAAAAATGCAAATTGCAGACGGGATGTCTTCGAATTCCTTGCTTTTGGCACCAGCTGACTCTATTGTAGAGGACTACTTGCCAACTGATAAAAAGGTAGTTCGTTTTGGGAAAGGGGCAGAGTTGGAAATTACAGACTTGGTTGAGCGAAAGGACAGTCTGACCTTTAAGGCCAATTTCTTGGAGCAAGCCCTTGATTTGCCAGTGACTGGTAAGTACAATGCCACCAATGCTATGATTGCATCCTATGTTGCCCTACAAGAAGGAGTTTCAGAGGAGCAAATTCGTCAGGCCTTCCAAAATCTTGAATTGACGCGTAACCGTACCGAGTGGAAGAAAGCAGCTAATGGAGCAGATATCTTATCAGATGTTTACAATGCCAATCCAACTGCTATGAAGTTGATTTTAGAGACTTTCTCTGCCATTCCAGCCAATGAAGGTGGCAAGAAAATCGCTGTCTTGGCGGATATGAAGGAGCTTGGTGACCAGTCTATTCAACTCCATAACCAGATGATTTTGAGCCTTTCGCCAGATGTGCTGGATACCGTTATTTTCTATGGAAAAGACATTGCTGAATTAGCCCAATTGGCCAGTCAAATGTTCCCAATTGGCCACGTTTACTACTTCAAGAAAACAGAAGACCAAGACCAATATGAAGACCTAGTCAAGCAGGTCAAAGAAAGCCTTGGAGTCAATGACCAAATCCTACTCAAAGGCTCTAACTCTATGAATCTAGCCAAGTTGGTAGAAAGTTTAGAAAATGAAACCAAGTGATTTTGTCAAACATTTACGTATTTCTAAATCCATTTTTGACAAATAGCATGGTATAATAAAATGCAGGAAAATTTTGAATCATGAGGAATACTAGATGAATTTATGGGATATTTTCTTTACGACCCAAGCAACAGAGCCACCCAAGTTTGATCTTTATTGGTATGTCAGTATATTTACACTCTTGGCCTTGACCTTTTATACAGCCTATCGTTATCGTGAAAAGAAGGTTTACCAACGATTTTTCCAAATCTTGCAGGCCGTTCAGTTAATCCTTCTTTATGGTTGGTATGGGGTTAATCATATGCCATTGTCAGAAAGCTTACCCTTTTACCATTGCCGTATGGCTATGTTTGTGGTGCTTTTGCTTCCTGGTCAGTCCAAATATCGGCAGTATTTTGCATTACTAGGAACATTTGGGACATTAGCAGCCTTTGTTTATCCAGTGCCAGATCCTTATCCATTCCCGCATATTGCGATTTTATCCTTTATCTTTGGCCACTTAGCTCTCTTGGGGAACTCTCTAGTTTATCTATTGAGACAGTATAACGCGCGATTGTTGGATGTGAAGGGAATTTTTCTCATGACCTTTGCACTAAATGCCTTGATTTTTGTGGTCAATTTAGTAACAGGTGGAGATTACGGATTCTTGACAAAACCACCATTGGTTGGAGACCATGGCTTAGTAGCTAATTATTTAATCGTTTCCCTGGCCTTATCAGCAGCGATTACGTTAACAAAGAAAATCTTGGAACTATTTTTAGAACAAGAAGCAGAAAAAATGATTGCAAAGAAAGCTTAGAAATGAGCTTTCTTTTTTGTAGAATAGACAGATTGTTGACAAAGTTTACAGTGAATGAATTTCTGAACAGAAAAACTAAAAAATTGGCTGGTAAATTTAGGAAAAAACTGAGCACGATGAGATTTTTTGTGTTATAATATTCTGTGAATAGCTATGCCTACGTTTAGCTATTGAATATTACGAAGTTAGAAACTTGGAAGATAGAGAGGATGCGATGTAATGGCTAGAGAAGGCTTTTTTACAGGTCTAGATATTGGAACAAGCTCTGTCAAGGTGCTTGTAGCCGAGCAGAGAAATGGTGAATTAAATGTAATTGGCGTGAGTAATGCCAAAAGTAAAGGTGTAAAGGATGGAATTATTGTTGATATTGATGCAGCAGCAACTGCTATCAAATCAGCAATTTCCCAAGCAGAAGAAAAAGCAGGCATCTCAATTAAATCAGTGAATGTTGGTTTACCAGCTAATCTCTTACAGGTAGAACCAACTCAAGGAATGATTCCAGTAACATCTGATACCAAGGAAATTATGGATCAAGATGTCGAAAATGTTGTCAAATCAGCTTTGACAAAGAGTATGACACCTGATCGTGAAGTTATCACATTCATTCCTGAGGAATTTATTGTGGATGGTTTTCAAGGGATTCGTGACCCACGTGGTATGATGGGGGTTCGCCTTGAAATGCGTGGTTTACTTTATACAGGTCCTCGCACTATTTTACATAACCTACGTAAGACAGTTGAACGTGCAGGTGTTCAGGTTGAAAATATTATTATTTCACCACTAGCAATGGTTCAATCTATTTTGAATGAAGGTGAACGTGAATTTGGTGCTACAGTGATTGATATGGGGGCAGGTCAAACGACTGTCGCTACAATTCGTAACCAAGAACTCCAGTTTACCAATATTCTCCAAGAAGGCGGAGATTATGTAACTAAGGATATCTCTAAAGTCTTGAAGACATCACAGAAACTAGCCGAAGGTTTGAAATTAAACTATGGAGAGGCTTATCCTCCCCTTGCAAGTAAGGAAACATTCCAAGTCGAAGTGATCGGGGAAGTAGAACCTGTTGAAGTAACAGAAAATTACTTGTCAGAAATTATTTCTGCACGTATTAAGCATATTTTTGAACAAATCAAACAAGACTTAGACAGAAGACATTTATTGGATCTTCCTGGTGGCATTGTTTTGATTGGTGGAACCGCTATTTTACCGGGTATTGTGGAACTTGCTCAAGAAGTTTTTGGTGTTCGTGTCAAGCTTTATGTTCCAAACCAAGTTGGAATTCGTAATCCAGCCTTTGCGCATGTGATTAGTCTATCAGAATTCGCGGGACAATTGACAGAAGTACATCTCTTGGCTCAACGAGCAGTCAAGGGTGATGAAGGATTATTCCAACAACCGCTTAGTTTTGGGGGAATGATTCAGAAAACAGCTCAGTTTGTACAATCAACGCCTGTTCAACCAGCCCCTGCTCCAGAAGTAGAGCCGGTGGCGCCTACAGAACCAATGGCGGATTTCCAACAAGCTTCACAAAATAAACCGAAATTAGCAGATCGTTTCCGTGGCTTGATCGGAAGCATGTTTGACGAATAAAGAGGAAAAATAAATTATGACATTTTCATTTGATACAGCTGCTGCTCAAGGTGCAGTGATTAAAGTAATTGGTGTCGGTGGAGGTGGTGGCAATGCCATCAACCGTATGGTCGACGAAGGTGTTACAGGCGTAGAATTTATCGCAGCAAACACAGATGTACAAGCATTGAGTAGTACAAAAGCTGAGACTGTTATTCAGTTGGGACCTAAATTGACTCGTGGTTTGGGTGCAGGAGGTCAACCTGAGGTTGGTCGTAAAGCTGCTGAAGAAAGCGAAGAAACACTGACTGAAGCTATCAGTGGCGCAGATATGGTCTTCATCACTGCTGGTATGGGAGGAGGCTCTGGAACTGGAGCTGCTCCTGTTATTGCTCGTATCGCCAAAGATTTGGGCGCTCTTACAGTTGGTGTTGTAACACGTCCGTTTGGTTTTGAAGGAAGCAAACGTGGACAATTTGCTGTAGAAGGAATCAATCAACTACGTGAGCATGTAGATACTCTATTGATTATTTCAAACAACAATTTGCTTGAAATTGTTGATAAGAAGACACCGCTTTTGGAGGCCCTTAGCGAAGCAGATAACGTTCTTCGTCAAGGTGTTCAAGGAATTACCGATTTGATTACCAATCCAGGATTGATTAACCTTGACTTTGCCGATGTGAAAACAGTTATGGCAAATAAAGGGAATGCTCTTATGGGTATTGGTATCGGTAGTGGAGAAGAACGTGTGGTAGAAGCAGCACGTAAGGCAATTTACTCTCCACTTCTTGAAACAACAATTGATGGAGCAGAAGATGTGATTGTTAACGTAACTGGTGGTCTCGACTTAACCTTGATTGAGGCAGAAGAGGCTTCACAAATTGTGAACCAGGCAGCGGGACAAGGAGTAAACATCTGGCTCGGTACTTCAATTGATGAAAGTATGCGTGATGAAATTCGTGTAACAGTTGTCGCAACGGGTGTTCGTCAAGACCGTGTAGAAAAGGTTGTGGCTCCACAAGCTAGACCTACTACCAACTACCGTGAGACAGTGAAACCATCTCATTCACATGGCTTTGATCGTCATTTTGATATGGCAGAAACAGCTGAATTGCCAAAACAAAATCAACGTCGCTCGGAACAAGCTCAAGGATCTGCTTTTGGTGATTGGGATTTACGTCGCGAGACAATTGTTCGTCCGACTGATTCAGTAGTGTCACCGGTAGAACGTTTTGAAATTCCAAATTCACAAGATGAAGATGAGTTGGATACACCTCCATTTTTCAAAAATCGTTAAGTAAATGAATGTAAAAGAAAATACAGAACGTGTTTTTCGAGAAGTCGCAGAAGCAAGTCTGAGTTCTCATCGCGAGAGTGGCTCAGTCTCTGTCATTGCAGTTACCAAGTATGTAGATGTACCGACAGCGGAAGCCTTGCTTCCGCTAGGGGTTCATCATATCGGTGAAAATCGTGTAGATAAGTTTTTAGAGAAATATCAAGCTTTAAAAGATCGAGATGTGACTTGGCATTTGATTGGTACCTTACAAAGACGTAAGGTGAAAGATGTCATTCAATACGTTGATTATTTCCATGCATTGGATTCAGTAAAGCTAGCAGA
This sequence comes from Streptococcus oralis subsp. dentisani, assembly GCF_002860905.1. GTDB lineage: Bacteria > Bacillota > Bacilli > Lactobacillales > Streptococcaceae > Streptococcus > Streptococcus oralis_BA. The sequence goes on from NZ_PKIG01000003.1 coordinate 130,883, forward strand.
GGAAATCCAAAAAAGAAGTGACCGAGTCATCAAGTGTTTCCTTCAAGTAAATATTTCTAAAGAAGAAAGTAAACACGGCTTTTCGAGAGAAGAATTATTGGAAGTCTTGCTAGAGTTAGCCAAACTAGATAAGATTGAATATGTTGGTTTAATGACGATGGCACCTTTTGAGGCTAGCAGTGAGCAGTTGAAAGAAATTTTCAAGGCGACCCAAGATTTACAAAAAGAAATCCAAGAAAAACAAATTCCAAATATGCCTATGACCGACTTAAGCATGGGAATGAGTCGTGATTATAAAGAAGCGATTCAATTCGGTTCCACCTTTGTTCGCATAGGTACAGCATTTTTTAAGTAGGAGAGAACCATGTCTTTAAAAGATAGATTCGATAGATTTATAGATTATTTTACGGAGGATGAGGATTTAAGTCTCCCTAATGAAAAACGAGATGAGCCCATTTTAACTCCAGTAAATTCTACACAGGAAAAGGCTCTCTCAACGAATCAAACACCAAGCACAAGTGGTACAAAAGAAAATAATATTACTAGACTGCATGCACGTCAACAAGAGTTAGCAAAGCAAAATCAGCATTCTACTGAAAAAGTAACAATTGATGTTCGTTATCCTAGAAAATATGAAGATGCGATAGAAATTGTTGATTTATTAGCAGGAAACGAAAGTATTTTAATTGATTTTCAGTATATGACAGAGGTACAGGCCCGTCGTTGTTTGGACTATTTGGATGGAGCTTGTCATGTTTTAGCTGGAAATCTGAAAAAGGTAGCATCTACTATGTATCTGTTAACACCAGTGAATGTTATTGTGAATGTAGAAGATATTCGTTTACCAGATGAAGAACAAAATGGTGAGTTTGGCTTTGATATGAAGCGAAATAGAGTACGATAATGATTTTTTTAATTCGTCTGATTTATAATGCAGTGGATATTTACTCCCTGATTTTGGTAGCCTTTGCTGTTATGTCTTGGTTTCCAGGCGCCTACGAATCAAGTTTGGGTCGTTGGATTGTAGCATTGGTAAAACCAGTGCTTGCTCCTTTGCAACGCCTGCCTTTACAGATAGCGGGTCTTGATTTATCTGTTTGGGTTGCGATTGTTTTGATTCGATTTTTAGGAGAAAACCTAGTCCGTTTTCTGGCGATGATAGGATGAATAAAGGGATTTACCAGCATTTCTCCATAGAAGATCGTCCATTTCTTGACAAGGGAATGGAATGGATAAAGAAGGTAGAAGATAGCTATGCTCCTTTTTTAACTCCTTTTATCAATCCTCATCAGGAGAAGCTATTAAAAATTTTAGCCAAAACCTATGGTCTTGCTTGTAGCAGTAGTGGGGAATTCGTCTCGAGTGAGTATGTTCGAGTTTTATTATACCCAGATTATTTCCAGCCAGAGTTTTCAGATTTTGAAATATCTCTTCAGGAAATAGTGTATTCCAATAAATTTGAACACTTAACGCATGCTAAGATTTTAGGGACAGTCATCAATCAATTAGGGATTGAACGGAAACTTTTTGGAGATATCCTAGTAGATGAAGAACGGGCGCAGATTATGATTAATCAGCAGTTTCTTCTTCTCTTTCAAGATGGATTAAAGAAAATTGGCCGTATACCCGTTTCGCTGGAGGAATGTCCTTTCACCGAGAAAATAGATAAGCTAGAACAGTATCGAGAGCTGGATTTATGTGTATCTAGTTTTAGATTAGATGTTCTTTTATCAAATGTTTTGAAACTATCTAGGAATCAAGCAAACCAGTTGATTGAAAAGAAACTTGTCCAAGTAAATTATCATGTGGTAGACAAATCAGATTATATTGTCCAAGTTGGAGACTTGATTAGTGTAAGAAAATTTGGGCGCTTGAGATTGCTTCAAGATAAGGGACAAACAAAAAAAGAGAAGAAAAAAATAACCGTCCAGTTATTATTAAGTAAGTGAGGAATAGAATGCCAATTACATCATTAGAAATCAAAGATAAAACCTTTAGCACACGTTTTAGAGGTTTTGATCCAGAAGAAGTCGATGAATTTTTAGATATTGTGGTTCGTGATTACGAAGATCTTGTTCGTGCGAATCATGATAAAGATTTGCGTATTAAGAGTTTAGAAGAGCGTTTGTCTTACTTTGACGAAATGAAAGATTCATTGAGCCAGTCTGTATTGATTGCCCAGGATACAGCTGAGCGAGTGAAACAGGCGGCACATGAACGTTCAAACAATATCATTCACCAAGCAGAGCAGGATGCCCAACGCTTGTTGGAAGAAGCTAAATATAAGGCAAACGAGATTCTTCGTCAAGCAACTGATAATGCTAAGAAAGTCGCTGTTGAAACAGAAGAATTGAAGAATAAGAGCCGTGTCTTCCACCAACGTCTCAAATCTACAATTGAGAGTCAGTTGGCTATTGTTGAATCTTCAGATTGGGAAGATATTCTCCGTCCAACAGCTACTTATCTTCAAACCAGTGATGAAGCCTTTAAAGAAGTGGTTAGCGAAGTACTTGGAGAACCGATTCCAGCTCCAATTGAGGAAGAACCAATTGATATGACACGTCAGTTCTCTCAAGCAGAAATGGCAGAGTTACAAGCTCGTATTGAGGCAGCCAATAAAGAATTGGCTGAATTTGAAGCTCAGGCTAAACAGGAAGTGGAAAATCCAACTCCTGTAGTGAGTCCTCAAATGGAAGAAGAGCCTGCTCATCCAGTTGGTCCAATGTACGAAGAACCAGAAGTAGCTCCAGTACATCCTTCGGCTCCAACACCAGCTACAGAAACGTTTGATTCAGCACCAGGATTTGAAGCACCGCAAGAATCCGTTACAATTTTATAAGAAATATTCTGAGAACAATATCTTATCCTTATATTTCCAGCGAGCAGGAGATGGTGTGAGTCCTGTAATCCCTATTGATAAGATTATCCTCTCAAAAATTCAAGTCTGAAGTTAGTAGGATTTGACGTTCCCCACGTTACGGGAAAAGAGGGAGAAAGACTAGATCTTTTTCCGAACAAAGGTGGTACCACGATTTTCGTCCTTTTTGGAAGTCGTGGTTTTTAATTTGTTATTATTTATAAAGGAGATACCATGAAACTCAAAGATACCCTTAATCTTGGGAAAACAGCTTTCCCAATGCGTGCAGGCCTTCCTACTAAAGAGCCAGTTTGGCAAAAGGAATGGGAAGATGCAAAACTTTACCAACGTCGTCAAGAATTGAACCAAGGAAAACCTCATTTCACCTTGCATGATGGCCCTCCATACGCGAACGGAAATATTCACGTTGGACACGCTATGAACAAGATTTCAAAAGATATCATTGTTCGTTCAAAATCAATGTCAGGTTTTTACGCACCATTTATCCCAGGTTGGGATACTCATGGTCTGCCAATCGAGCAAGTTTTGGCAAAGCAAGGTGTCAAACGTAAAGAAATGGACTTGGTTGAGTACTTGAAACTTTGCCGTGAGTACGCTCTTTCTCAAGTAGATAAACAACGTGAAGACTTTAAACGTTTGGGGGTTTCTGGTGACTGGGAAAATCCATATGTGACTTTGACTCCTGATTATGAAGCAGCCCAAATCCGTGTATTTGGTGAGATGGCTAATAAAGGTTATATCTACCGTGGTGCCAAACCAGTTTACTGGTCTTGGTCATCTGAGTCTGCCCTTGCTGAAGCAGAGATTGAATACCATGACTTGGTTTCAACTTCTCTTTACTATGCCAATAAGGTAAAAGATGGCAAAGGTGTTCTAGATACAGATACTTATATCGTTGTTTGGACAACTACTCCATTTACTATCACAGCTTCTCGTGGTTTGACTGTTGGTGCGGATATTGATTACGTTTTGGTTCAACCTGCTGGTGAAGCTCGTAAGTTTGTGGTTGCTGCAGAATTATTGACTAGCTTGTCTGAGAAGTTTGGTTGGGCTGATGTTCAAGTCTTGGCAACTTACCGTGGTCAAGAACTCAACCACATCGTAACAGAACACCCATGGGATACAGCTGTAGATGAGTTGGTTATCCTTGGTGATCACGTTACCACTGACTCTGGTACTGGTATTGTCCATACAGCCCCTGGTTTTGGTGAGGACGACTACAATGTTGGTATTGCTAATGGTCTTGAAGTCGCAGTGACTGTTGACGAACGTGGTATCATGATGAAGAATGCTGGTCCTGAGTTTGAAGGTCAATTCTATGATAAGGTTGTCCCAACTGTTATTGAAAAACTTGGTAACCTCCTTCTTGCCCAAGAAGAAATCTCTCACTCATACCCATTTGACTGGCGTACTAAGAAACCAATTATCTGGCGTGCAGTACCACAATGGTTTGCCTCAGTTTCTAAATTCCGCCAAGAAATCTTGGATGAAATTGAAAAAGTGAAATTCCACTCAGAATGGGGTAAAGTCCGTCTTTACAATATGATTCGTGACCGTGGCGACTGGGTTATCTCTCGTCAACGTGCTTGGGGTGTTCCGCTTCCAATTTTCTACGCTGAAGATGGTACAGCGATCATGACTGCTGAAACGATTGAACATGTGGCTCAACTATTTGAGGAACATGGTTCAAGCATTTGGTGGGAACGTGATGCTAAGGACCTCTTGCCAGAAGGATTTACTCATCCAGGTTCACCAAATGGCGAATTCAAGAAAGAAACAGACATCATGGACGTTTGGTTTGACTCAGGTTCATCATGGAATGGAGTTGTGGTAAACCGTCCTGAATTGACTTACCCAGCAGATCTTTACCTAGAAGGTTCAGACCAATACCGTGGTTGGTTCAACTCATCACTCATCACATCTGTTGCCAACCATGGCGTAGCACCTTACAAACAAATCTTGTCACAAGGTTTTGCCCTTGATGGTAAAGGTGAGAAGATGTCTAAATCTCTTGGAAATACCATTGCTCCAAGCGATGTTGAAAAACAATTTGGTGCAGAAATCTTGCGTCTCTGGGTAACAAGTGTAGATTCAAGCAACGACGTGCGTATCTCTATGGATATCTTGAGCCAAGTCTCTGAAACTTACCGTAAAATCCGTAACACCCTTCGTTTCTTGATTGCCAATACATCTGATTTTAACCCAGCTGTGGATGCAGTAGCTTACGAAGAACTTCGTTCAGTTGATAAGTACATGACTATTCGCTTTAACCAGCTTGTCAAGACCATTCGTGATGCCTATGCGGACTTTGAATTCTTGACAATCTATAAGGCCTTGGTGAACTTTATCAACGTTGATTTGTCAGCATTCTACCTTGATTTTGCTAAAGATGTTGTTTACATCGAAGGTGCCAAATCACTGGAACGCCGTCAAATGCAGACTGTCTTCTATGACATTCTTGTGAAAATCACCAAACTCTTGACACCAATCCTTCCTCACACAGCAGAGGAAATCTGGTCATATCTTGAGTTTGAAGCTGAAGACTTCGTTCAATTATCAGAATTGCCAGAAGCGGAAACTTTTGCTAACCAAGAAGAAATCTTGGATACATGGGCTGCCTTCATGGACTTCCGTGGACAAGCTCAAAAAGCCTTGGAAGAAGCGCGTAATGCAAAAGTTATCGGTAAATCACTTGAAGCACACTTGACAGTTTACCCAAATGAAGTGGTGAAAACTCTACTTGAAGCAGTAAACAGCAATGTAGCTCAACTTTTGATCGTGTCAGAATTGACCATCGCAGAGGGACCAGCTCCAGAAGCTGCCGTAAGCTTCGAAGATGTAGCCTTTACAGTTGAACGCGCTGCAGGCCAAGTATGTGACCGTTGCCGTCGTATCGACCCAACAACAGCAGAACGCAGCTACCACGCAGTTATCTGTGACCACTGTGCAAGCATCGTAGAAGAAAACTTTGCAGACGCAGTCGCAGAAGGATTTGAAGCGAAATAAGATTGAAAAGTCTAGGGAAAACTCAATTTGAGAAGAAAAGACAACTAATCTTATAGACTATAAAACGCATTGTATCACGTTTTTGAACATCTGATACGATGCGTTTTTATTTATTTTGAAAATTTGCGAGGTGTGACTTTTTATACTCAACAAGAATCAAAGAGAAACTTAGCAAGCTAACAGCAGTAAGATAAAATACGAATTTGATATTGCGGATAAGATTGGTAAATTGTGTCACATTTTTACAATAATAAATTTGTGTAATTGCTTTTGATTTCTGAAAAGTATTATATTTTATTTCATATTATACAAATTTTTATTTTATAATATCAGAAAATACTTTTTTTTTTTAGTAAATATGATACAATTTTATTTGAAAAAAAATAAAAAGGAGATTTTATTATGAAATCAAAAACACTTGCTTTAATTAGTGGTATCGTCGGTCTTGTGGGAGGAATTTTACTTCTTATTGGTCCTTTTGTCTTGTTGGGAACAGCGGTAAATACAGCTGCTACAACTCTTAATGGAGGAGCTACTGCAGGGGCTGTTTCAGGTGTTGCCTTACTCTTGAATGCCTTGAAGATTGCAAATCTTGTTCTTGGTATCATTGCTATTGTTTACTATAAAGGAGATAATCGTGTAGGTGCAGCTCCGTCTGTACTAATGATTGTTTCAGGTGGAGTTAGTCTCATTCCATTCTTAGGATGGGTTGGGGGGATTCTTGCTATTATTGGAGGATCTCTATTCCTTGCAACATTGAAGAAATTCAAATCAGAAGAATAAAAGGTGTTTTAGCATGAAAAGAACAAAACATTTTATCGGTCTAGGAGTAGTCCTATTATTTATTTCTCTTCTCGTTGCATGTGGATCACAAAGTTCAAAGACCGCTTCAACAAGTAATGATGAGAAGACAGTAGCAACATCTAATACCTCAAAAGAAACAATCACTTTCGATACTCCAGTTGTAACAGATGATGCGATTGAATCAATGCGTACTTATGCAGATTATATAGATCTTTATAAAAAGATTTTTGATGATTATTTTACTAAAGCTGAGGAAAGTTTCAAAGGCACAGCTATGGAAAATAATGAGTCGTTTACCAAACTAAAAGAGTCAACTCAAAAATTATTCGATGCGCAGAAAAAAATATATGATTTGCTAGGGTCAACTGAGATCAAGGAAGATGATAAATCAAAATTGTCTCAACAATTGAAAGACTTTAGAGACAATTTGCAAAAACAGTTGAAAACTTTGACATCTCAACTACAGTAAGATAGAAATTTTTTGTAGTAATTGAGAATAATTGGTTAAATTACACCCCAAATGTTAGAAATTGGGGTGTTTTTTAAAGATTAAATAATGAAGATATAATAGAAACAACCAAAAACAATGTGATTGGCAAACAGTCCTTTCCTTTTTGGTTTTGACTAGCTTTTTTGTGAAAAATTGTGTAAAATAGAATAGATAAACGAGGGGAAACCTCGGAAAATTTAAAGGAGAATCCATCTAATGGTAAAATTGGTTTTTGCTCGCCACGGTGAGTCTGAATGGAACAAAGCTAACCTTTTCACTGGTTGGGCTGATGTTGATTTGTCTGAAAAAGGTACACAACAAGCGATTGACGCTGGTAAATTGATCAAAGAGGCTGGTATCGAATTTGACCAAGCTTACACTTCAGTATTGAAACGTGCGATCAAAACAACTAACTTGGCTCTTGAAGCTTCTGATCAATTGTGGGTTCCAGTTGAAAAATCATGGCGTTTGAACGAACGTCACTATGGTGGTTTGACTGGTAAAAACAAAGCTGAAGCTGCTGAACAATTTGGTGATGAACAAGTTCACATCTGGCGTCGTTCATACGATGTATTGCCTCCAAACATGGACCGTGATGATGAGCACTCAGCTCACACAGACCGTCGTTATGCTTCACTTGACGACTCAGTAATCCCAGATGCTGAAAACTTGAAAGTGACTTTGGAACGTGCCCTTCCATTCTGGGAAGACAAAATCGCTCCAGCACTTAAAGATGGTAAAAACGTATTCGTAGGAGCTCACGGTAACTCAATCCGTGCCCTTGTAAAACACATCAAAGGTTTGTCAGATGACGAAATCATGGACGTGGAAATCCCTAACTTCCCACCATTGGTATTCGAATTTGACGAAAAATTGAACGTCGTTTCTGAATACTACCTTGGAAAATAAAAAATTGTAAGTCTAGAATTGATTTCTAGGCTTTTTATGTTAGTATGGTAGTATGATAAGGAATAAAAAACAAGATTATGTATTGGCCTATAAGCAACCAGCATCAAGAACATATAAGGGTTGGGAAGAAGAGGTCTTACCGATAGGCAATGGTTCTTTAGGAGCTAAAGTCTTTGGTCTTATTGGGGCTGAACGGATTCAATTTAATGAAAAAAGTCTCTGGTCTGGTGGTCCACTTCCTGATAGTTCAGATTATCAGGGTGGAAATCTTCAGGATCAGCATAACTTTTTAGCTGAGATTCGGCGATCTTTGGAAAAGAGAGATTACAATCGGGCTAAAGAACTGGCTGAAAAGCATCTGATTGGACCAAAAACCAGTCAATATGGGACCTATCTGTCCTTTGGGGATATTCATATTGAGTTTAGTAATCAAGACACGACTTTGTCTCAGGTGACGGACTATCAGAGACAGTTGAATATTAGTAAGGCACTTGCGACGACTTCTTATGCCTATAAGGGAACGCGATTTGAACGTGAAGCCTTTGCCAGTTTTCCAGATGATCTCTTGATTCAGCGCTTTACTAAGGAAGGGTTGGAAACTCTAGATTTTACTATAGAACTATCCTTGACCCGTGATTTGGCTTCTGATGGAAAGTATGAGCAGGAGAAGTCTGATTACAAGGAGTGTAAGTTGGATATTACTGATTCTCATATCTTGATGAAGGGAAGAGTTAAGGACAATGACCTGCAGTTTGCTAGCTGTTTAGCTTGGGAAACAGATGGGGATATTAGAGTTTGGTCAGATAAGGTTCAGATATCAGGAGCCAGTTATGCCAATCTCTTCTTGGCGGCTAAGACAGATTTTGCCCAAAATCCTGCTAGTAATTATCGCAATAAACTAGATTTAGAGCAGCAAGTAAAGGACTTGGTGGACACAGCTAAAGAAAAGGGCTATGCCCAATTGAAATCAAGGCATATTGAGGACTACCAAGCCTTATTTCAGCGTGTTCAATTGAATTTGGGAGCTGATGTTGACACATCCACTACAGATGAGTTACTAATAAATTATAAGCCACAAGAGGGACAGGCTTTGGAGGAGCTATTCTTCCAGTATGGACGGTATTTATTGATTAGTTCTTCCAGAGATTGTCCAGAGGCTCTACCAGCTAACCTACAGGGAGTCTGGAATGCGGTCGATAATCCTCCTTGGAATTCGGACTATCACCTGAATATCAACCTGCAGATGAATTATTGGCCAGCCTATGTTACCAATCTCCTAGAGACGGCTTTTCCAGTCATCAACTATATCGATGATTTGCGAGTCTATGGTCGCCTAGCAGCTGCAAGGTATGCAGGAATCGTCTCTCAAGAAGGGGAGGAGAATGGTTGGTTAGTTCATACTCAAGCGACTCCCTTTGGTTGGACGGCACCTGGTTGGGATTACTATTGGGGTTGGTCACCAGCTGCCAATGCGTGGATGATGCAAACGGTTTATGAAGCCTATTCATTTTATAGGGACCAAGACTATCTCAGGGAGAAAATTTATCCCATGTTGAGGGAAACGGTTCGTTTTTGGAATGATTTTTTACATGAGGATCAGCAGGCGCAGCGTTGGGTGTCTTCTCCGTCTTATTCCCCAGAACATGGTCCGATTTCGATTGGCAATACCTATGACCAATCTCTGATTTGGCAGTTATTTAATGATTTTATTCAGGCTGCTCAGGAATTGGGACTGGATGAGGCTTTGTTGACTGAGGTCAAGGAGAAGTTTGACTTGCTTAATCCTCTTCAAATCACTCAATCTGGTCGAATCAGGGAGTGGTATGAGGAGGAAGAGCAACATTTTCAAAATGAAAAAGTGGAGGCCCAGCATCGGCACGCTTCTCATCTGGTGGGACTCTATCCTGGCAATCTCTTTAGCTATAAGGGACAAGAGTATCTTGAAGCGGCGCGTGCTAGCCTCAGTGATCGTAGAGATGGGGGCACAGGTTGGTCCAAGGCTAATAAGATCAATCTTTGGGCGCGTCTAGGAGATGGCAATCGAGCCCATAAATTATTAGCAGAGCAGTTAAAGTCATCCACCTTGCCAAATCTTTGGTGTAGCCATCCTCCTTTTCAGATAGATGGTAATTTTGGTGCTAGCAGTGGCATGGCAGAAATGTTACTCCAGTCTCATGCAGCTTATCTGGTACCTCTAGCCGCCCTACCCGATGCATGGTCAACAGGTTCTGTTTCAGGCTTAATGGCACGTGGACATTTTGAAGTTAGCATGAGTTGGGAGGATAAAAAACTCTTACAGATGACTATTTTATCAAGAAGTGGGGGAGATTTGCGAGTCTCTTATCCAGGTATTGAGAAGAGTGTGATTGAAATGAATCAAGAAAAAGCAAAAGTGAAATGCATAGAGAAAGATTGTATTTCGGTAGCAACAGCAGAAGGCGATCTGGTTCAATTTTATTTTTAAGAAGATGTTATACTCTTCTTAAATCTCTTCAAACCACGTCAGCGTCGCCTTACCGTATATATGTGACTGACTTTGTCAGTCTTATCTACAACCTCAAAGCGGTGCTTTGAGTAACCTGCGGCTAGCTTCCTAGTTTGCTCTTTGATTTTCATTGAGTATTAGAAGGCAGTAATTTGATACTGCCTTTTAATAAGGATTTGAGAATGTAAGCAGTTTCCAACTAGTTGAAAAAGCGTTATAATGGTAATATGAAGTAATTTGTTTAAGAGAGGCTGGCACTGATGGCTTATATTGAGATGAAACACTGTTACAAGCGTTATCAGATTGGGGACACGGAGATTGTGGCCAATCGTGATGTGAATTTTGAAATTGAAAAAGGGGAGCTGGTGATTATCCTTGGTGCGTCAGGTGCTGGCAAGTCAACGGTTCTTAACCTTCTTGGGGGAATGGATACCAATGATGAGGGGGAAATCTGGATTGATGGTGTCAATATTGCAGACTATAGTTCCCACCAGCGTACCAATTACCGCCGCAATGATGTAGGCTTTGTTTTTCAGTTTTATAATCTAGTTTCCAATCTAACCGCTAAGGAAAATGTGGAGTTGGCTTCAGAAATCGTGACAGATGCCTTGAATCCTGAACAGGTCTTGACAGATGTAGGTCTGGCTCATCGTCTCAATAATTTTCCAGCCCAGCTTTCTGGAGGGGAGCAACAGCGAGTCTCCATTGCACGCGCGGTAGCCAAAAATCCTAAAATCCTCCTTTGTGATGAACCGACTGGGGCCTTGGATTATCAAACGGGTAAGCAGGTTTTGAAAATCCTCCAAGACATGTCTCGTCAAAAGGGAGCGACGGTGATCATCGTGACTCATAATGGAGCTTTGGCGCCCATTGCTGATCGCGTGATTCATATGCACGATGCCAGTGTCAAGGATGTGGTGATCAACCAGCATCCTCAGGATATCGACAGTTTGGAGTACTAGCATGATCAAGCGAAAAACCTATTGGAAGGACTTAATTCAGTCCTTCACAGCCTCCAAGGGGCGTTTTTTATCCATCTTAACCTTGATGATGTTAGGGTCTCTAGTCCTAGTAGGCCTCAAAGTGACTAGCCCAAACATGGAGGTGACAGCTAATGCTTATTTAACAACTGCTCAAACCTTGGATTTGGCAGTCATGTCTAACTATGGTTTGGATCAAGCAGATCAAGAAGAACTAGAACAGACGGAGGGCGCAGAGGTTGAGTTTGGCTATTTGACAGATGTGACTATGGAGAATGGGCAGAATGCCATTCGGCTGTACTCCAAACCAGAGAGAATTTCAACCTTTCAGCTAAGAGAGGGACGACTTCCTAAGTCCGACAAGGAAATCGCTTTGGCCACTCATTTGCAAGGCCAATACAGCGTGGGACAGGAGATTAGTTTTAAAGAAAAAGAAGAGGGTCATTCCTCTTTAAAAGACCATACTTATACCATTACTGGTTTTGTGGATTCAGCTGAAATCCTCTCCCAGCGAGATATGGGCTACGCAGCAAGTGGAAGTGGGACTCTGACAGCCTATGGGGTGATTTTACCTAGTCAGTTTGATCAGAAAGTCTACAATATAGCTCGTTTAAAATATCAAGATTTGTCAGGTTTAAATGCTTTTTCAGCAACTTATGAAGAAAAATCCAAACAGCATCAGGAAGACCTAGAACAAGCTTTGTCAGATAATGGCAAGGCACGTTTGCAACTCTTGAAAAAAGAAGGCCAAGAGTCTCTAGACAAAGGCCAAGAGACCCTTGACAAGGCTGATACTAATTTGCAGGAAGGCAAGCGTCGTTTAGTAGCTGCTCGAGCTCGTTTACAGGCTCAGGAAAGTCAACTAGCCTTGCTTCCTCAAGCTCAGAGAGAGCAGGCTAGTTCCCAACTTACCCAAGCTAAGCAGGAATTGAGCAAGGAAGAGGACAAACTAAAGCAGGCTGAACAAAATCTAGCCCAAGAAAAGGAAAAATTAGAAAAACATCAGCAAGTCTTGGATGAATTAGCTGAGCCCAAGTATCAAGTCTATAATCGTCAGACCATGCCTGGCGGTCAAGGCTACCTCATGTACAGTAATGCTTCAGCCAGTATTCGGGCAGTGGGCAATATCTTTCCTGTAGTGCTTTATGCCGTAGCAGCTATGGTGACCTTCACAACTATGACTCGTTTTGTGGATGAAGAGCGAACACATGCAGGGATTTTTAAGGCCTTGGGATATCGTAGCAAGGATATTATTGCCAAGTTTCTCCTTTATGGTCTAGTAGCTGGGACTGTAGGAACAGCTCTAGGTAGCATCCTTGGCCATTATTTACTAGCCAGTGTGATTTCAAGTGTCATTACAAAAGGCATGGTGGTGGGAGAAACCCAGATTCAGTTCTATTGGACCTATAGCTTACTGGCTCTTGTCTTGAGTTGGTTGGCGAGTGTGTTACCAGCCTACTTGGTAGCTCGTAGAGAACTTCATGACGAAGCAGCCCAGCTTTTACTGCCTAAACCTCCTGTTAAAGGAGCTAAAATCTTACTAGAGCGTCTCGGTTTTATCTGGCGTCGTCTCAGTTTTACTCATAAGGTAACAGCTCGCAATATCTTCCGTTATAAGCAGCGGATGTTGATGACGATCTTTGGTGTGGTAGGTTCTGTAGCCCTGCTCTTTGCAGGTTTGGGAATCCAATCCTCTGTAGCAGGAGTTCCGTCTAGACAGTTTCAACAAATCCAACAGTATCAGATGATTGTTTCTGAAAATCCTAGTTCGACCAATCAGGACAAGGCAGAGTTAGAAGAAGTGTTGAAAGGGCAGGACATCAAAGCCTACCAGAAAATCTATTCTAAAACGCTAGACAAGGATTTTAAAGGCAAGGCTGGTCTTCAGACTGTTACTCTTATGATGACAGAGAAGGAGGATTTGACTCCCTTTATCCATCTGCAACATCATCAGCAGGAGCTGACATTAAAAGATGGCGTCGTTATTACAGCTAAACTCGCCCAGCTGGCAGGTGTCAAGGTTGGACAGACTCTAGAAATTGAAGGTAAGAAGCTAAAGGTCGCTGCCATTGCTGAGAACTACGTTGGTCACTTTATTTATATGAGTCAGGCTAGCTATGAGCAAATTTACGGCCAGCTACCCCAAGCTAACACTTATCTGGTTACGCTAAAGGATTCTAGTGCGCCTAGTATCGAAAGTCAGGCAGGCTTGCTTATGAATCAAGCTGCGGTGTCCAGTGTTGTTCAAAATGCTTCAGCCATTCGCCTCTTTGACTCCGTCGCTAGCTCACTCAATCAGACCATGACTATCTTGGTCATCGTGTCAGTTCTATTGGCTATTGTTATCCTCTACAATTTGACCAATATCAACGTGGCTGAGAGAATCCGTGAACTCTCCACTATCAAGGTTCTCGGTTTTCATAATAATGAAGTCACACTCTACATTTACCGTGAGACGATTGTGCTGTCCCTTGTGGGAATCGTACTGGGTTTGGTATCTGGTTTCTATTTACACCAATTTTTGATTCAAATGATTTCGCCTGCGACTATTCTCTTTTATCCGCAGGTAGGCTGGGAAGTCTATGTAATCCCAGTGGTAGCAGTAAGCACCATTTTGACCGTCCTTGGTTTCTTTGTCAATTATCATCTGAGAAAGGTTGATATGCTTGAAGCCCTGAAATCTGTAGAGTAAGGCAGTTGTTTTTATCTGATTAAATTTATATTTACTCGTAAGCAAAAATCCTCCGTTTCAAAGAGTAGGGAACTCTTTGTGACAGAGGATTTTTTCTATAGGGCTTTAGCGGCTGCAATTGCAGCTTCGAAGTTTGGTTCAGAGTTGATATTGTCCACGTATTCAACGTAGCGAATAGTATTGTCAGTATCGAGGACAAAGACTGCGCGTGCCAATAGATGCCACTCATTGATTAAGAGGGCATAATCACGTCCAAAGGAATGGTCGAAATAGTCTGAGAGCATGATGGCATTTTCAATACCTTCAGCACCGCACCAACGTTTCTGGGCAAAAGGGAGGTCCATTGAAACAGTCAAGACAACTGTATTGTCCAGTCCAGCCAGTTCTTCATTAAAACGACGCGTTTGAGTTGAGCAGATGCCTGTATCGATAGAAGGCACGACACTTAAGACTTTTTTCTTGCCATCAAAATCAGCCAGAGATTTTTTAGAAAGGTCTGTTGTAGTGAGTGAAAAATCAAGTGCCTTGTCGCCGACTTGTAGTTGTTTACCTGTAAAGCTCACAGGATTTCCGAGAAAAGTTACCATAAGATACTCCAATCTTTTTTCTTCCATTTTAGCTGAAACAGTCGGAATTTTCCAATGATTTGACCGGAAATATGAGCATAGAAAAAACGCCAGCTCATGTGAGAATGACGTTTTTCAGAGGCTTATACTCAATGAAAATCAAAGAGCAAACTAGGAAGCTAGCCACAGGCTGTACTTGAGTACGGCAAGGCGACGCTGACGTGGTTTGAATTTGATTTTCGAAGAGTATTATTTTGCCAATCCTTCAGCAATCTTATCAAGATTGTATTTCATCATGTTGTAGTAGCTGTCACCTTCTTTACCTTGTTCTGCGATAGAGTCAGTAAAGATTTGTGCGTAGATTGGGATGTTTGTGTCTTGTGAAACAGTCTTCATTGGACGGTCATCCACACTTGATTCTACAAAGAGTGAAGGAGTTTTTGTTTGGCGAAGTTTTTCAACCAAGGTCTTGATTTGGTCAGGTGTTCCTTCTTCTTCAGTGTTGATTTCCCAGATGTAGGCACTTGGGACACCATAGGCTTTAGAGAAGTATTTGAAGCATCCTTCGCTGGTTACGATGAGTTTTTTCTCAGCAGGGATGTTGTTAAATTTCTCTTTAGCTTCTTTATCAAGTTTGTCTAGTTTATCAGTATATTCTTTGAGATTTTTTTCGTAGAATTCCTTGTTGCTAGGGTCTTTCGCGCTCAATTGTTTTGCGATGTTTTTAGCAAAAATCATACCGTTTTCAAGGTTAAGCCAAGCGTGTGGGTCTTCTTTGCCTTTTTCGTTTTGGCCTTCGAGGTAGATAACATCAACGCCTTCGCTGACTGCAAAGTAGTCTTTGTTTTCAGTTTTCTTGGCATTTTCTACCAATTTTGTAAACCAAGCATTGCCACCTGTTTCAAGGTTGATCCCGTTATAGAAAATCAAATCAGCTTGAGATGTTTTCTTAACGTCTTCAGGAAGTGGTTCGTATTCGTGTGGGTCTTGACCAACAGGAACGATACTGTGAAGATCAATCTTGTCACCTGCAATATTTTTAGTAATATCAGCGATGATTGAGTTTGTAGCAACAACTTTTAGTTTTTGACCAGAAGCTGCATCTTTTTTTCCGCTAGCACATGCTACAAGAGCAATGACGGAAATAAAGAGAACGAGTAATGTACCTAATTTTTTCATTAGATCCTCCAATTTATTGGGGTTTTGCCCCTTATTTTAACAAATGTTTATTTTTCAGTTTCAAATATCGTTGTTTTGGAGCGATAAAGAAGCTAATGAGAAAGAAACTAGCGGCTGTGAGCACGATACTAGAACCTGCCGCAACGTTAAAGCTATAGCCGATAAAGAGCCCCAAAACTGAAGCTGTGGCTCCAAAGGTTGAGGAAAGGAAAATCATGCTTTTTAGGCTATTAGCATACAGATAAGCAGTTGCAGCTGGGGTGATCAGCATGGCTACAATCAGGATAGTTCCGACACTTTGCATGGCTGTCACAGACACGAGAGTTAGAAGTACCATGAGAAGGTAGTGATAGAAATTGACAGGCATTCCCATGGCTTTAGCCAAGAGTTCATCAAAGGAAGTTATCAAGAGTTGCTTGAAGAAAATCCAGATTAACAAGAGAATGGCTGCTCCTACACCCATAGTAATAAACATATCCGTATCTTGGACGGCCAAGATATTACCAAAAAGGATATGGAAAAGGTCAGTTGAACTTTTAGCGACACTAATCAAGATGATACCGAGGGCTAAGAAAGAAGAAAAGGTAATGCCGATGGCGGTATCGCTTTTGATAATCGAGTTTCCCTTGATGTAGGTAATGATGATAGCAGCTAGTAGTCCAAAGACAATGGCTCCGATAAAGAAGTCAAGGCCCAAGATAAAGGAGAGGGCTACACCTGGCAAGACAGCATGTGAAATGGCATCTCCCATGAGTGACATCCCGCGTAGGATGATGAAACATCCCACAGCTCCAGCTACGACCCCGATGACAATGGCTGTTATCAAGGCATTTTGTAGGAAATGGAATTTTTGTAATCCATCGATAAATTCTGCAATCATAGGTCACCTCCATTGAAAAAGAGTCGATTACCGTAAGCTTCTTTGAGATTGGCTTCGGTAAAGGTTTCTTTGGTTGGACCAAAGGCAATCACTTCTCGATTGACAAGCAAGACTTGATCGAAGTAGTGGGCAACCTTGCTGAGGTCGTGGTGGACGATGAGAACCGTCTTCCCAGCTTTTTTCAAATCTCTCAGCGTATTCATGATGATTTCCTCACTGACAGAGTCAATCCCAACAAAGGGTTCATCCAAGAGGATATAGTCGGCTTCCTGAACCAAACATCTGGCAATCAAGACCCGCTGGAATTGACCTCCAGACAGTTGACTGATTTGACGTTCAGCGTAGTCAGCTAGACCGACAATTTCAAGGGCCTCTTGCACTTTCTTCCAATGTTTAGCATTTAAACTTCGAAAGAGAGGGATAGAGGGAAAGAGTCCTAACGAGACACATTCCTTGACCTTGATGGGAAAGTTGTAGTCGATATTGATTTTTTGTTCGACATAGGCGATTCGATGTAAGGATTTTTTAACTTCCTTGTCATCGAGAAATGCCTGACCTTGATGTGGGATAATTCCCAGCATCCCTTTTAATAATGTTGATTTCCCAGCACCGTTTGGACCAATGATACCAGTAATTGTTGGTCCATGGAGCACTAGTGAAATATCCTTAAGTGCCAACGTTTCTTTGTAGGAGACACTGAGGTTTTCGATACGTATCATAAACTTGTATTCCTCCTGCCTCTTAATATACATTAAAAAAAAAATTAAGTCAAGTTAATTTTTAAAAAAATTAAAATAATAACTGAAAAATGATGGAAAGAGAAAGTTCATTTTTAATTGCATTCCCAGTTAATTTTTGTTAAGCTAAAAACAAGTACAAATGAAAGCGAGAACACGATGACACGTTATCAAGATGATTTTTATGATGCAATCAATGGAGAATGGCAACAGACAGCTGAAATCCCAGCAGATAAGTCTCAAACGGGAGGTTTTGTGGATTTAGATCAGGAAATTGAAGACCTGATGCTGGCGACAACAGACAAGTGGTTGGCAGGAGAAGAGGTGCCTGAGGATGCTATCTTGGCAAACTTTGTCAAATACCACCGCCTAGTTCGTGATTTTGACAAGAGAGAAGCTGACGGTATCACACCTGTCTTACCACTTCTTAAAGAATTCCAAGAATTGGAGACTTTTGCGGATTTTACAGCTAAACTAGCAGAGTTTGAACTTGCAGGAAAACCGAACTTCCTTCCTTTTGGTGTATCGCCAGACTTTATGGATGCTAGAATCAATGTTCTATGGGCTAGTGCTCCAAGCACAATTCTGCCAGATACGACCTACTATGCTGAAGACCATCCTCAGCGCGAAGAGCTCTTGACTCTTTGGAAAGAAAGCAGTGCAAATCTTCTCAAGGCATATGATTTCTCTGATGAAGAAATTGAAGACTTGTTAGAGAAAAGACTAGAATTGGACCGTCGAGTTGCGGCAGTGGTGCTCTCTAATGAAGAAAGTTCAGAATATGCTAAACTCTACCATCCATATTCTTATGAAGATTTCAAGAAATTTGCGCCTGCCCTACCTTTGGATGACTTCTTCCAAGCCGTTCTTGGACAAGTGCCAGACAAGGTTATTGTAGATGAGGAACGTTTCTGGCAAGCAGCAGAGCGATTCTATAGTGAAGAGGCATGGCCTCTCCTTAAGGCAACCTTAATTTTAAGTGTTGTTAATCTCTCAACCAGCTATTTAACAGAAGAAATCCGTGTCTTGTCAGGTGCCTATAGCCGTGCGCTTTCAGGAGTTCCAGAGGCCAAAGACAAGGTTAAGGCAGCCTACCAGCTAGCACAAGGTCCATTCAAACAAGCCTTGGGGCTCTGGTATGCCCATGAAAAATTCTCCCCAGAAGCCAAGGCGGACGTGGAGAAAAAAGTAGCAACCATGATTGATGTCTATAAGGAACGCTTGGCAAAAAATGACTGGCTGACTCCTGAAACTCGTGACAAGGCTATCGTCAAACTCAATGTCATCAAGCCTTATATCGGTTATCCAGAAGAATTGCCAGAACGCTACAAGGACAAAGTAGTGGATGAAAATGCTAGTCTTTTTGAAAATGCTCTAGCCTTTGCGCGTGTGGAAATCAAGCACAGTTGGAGCAAGTGGAACCAGCCTGTAGACTACAAGGAATGGGGCATGCCTGCTCATATGGTCAACGCCTACTACAATCCACAGAAGAACCTGATTGTCTTCCCAGCAGCTATTTTACAAGCGCCTTTCTATGACTTGCACCAGTCATCTTCTGCTAACTACGGTGGGATTGGGGCAGTTATTGCCCATGAAATTTCCCACGCCTTTGATACCAACGGAGCTTCCTTCGATGAAAATGGTAGCCTCAAGGATTGGTGGACAGAGAGCGACTATGCTGCCTTCAAGGAGAAAACACAAAAAGTCATTGACCAATTTGATGGACAGGATTCTTATGGAGCAACCATTAACGGTAAATTGACTGTATCAGAAAACGTAGCTGACTTGGGAGGAATCGCAGCAGCGCTTGAAGCAGCTAAGAGAGAACCAGACTTCTCAGCAGAAGAATTTTTCTACAATTTCGGTCGCATCTGGCGCATGAAAGGTCGTCCAGAATTTATGAAACTTTTGGCCAGCGTCGATGTGCACGCGCCAGCCAAACTCCGTGTCAATGTGCAAGTACCAAACTTCGATGATTTCTTTACAACCTATGATGTCAAAGAAGGAGACGGAATGTGGCGTTCACCAGAAGAGCGCGTGATTATTTGGTAAGGCAAAAAATCTAGTCATCAGAAAAAAGGTATCCAATCAGGTGTGAGAACCTTGATAGGATGCCTTTTATAGTGTAAAGACTTGCTGGATAGTGTACTTAAAATGCGATAGACATTGTCATCATTTTACTAGAAAAAAGGATTGAAAGTTTTTTCGTGAGCAATAGTCGTAGCTGGACCATGTCCTGGATAGACATCGTAGTTTGGTAGGGTGAAGAGTTGGGTCTGGATACTGTGAAGAAGTTGCTCCATGCTACCAGTCGGAAGATCTGTTCGTCCGATGGTTTCACGGAAAAGGGCATCACCAGTTAATACCAAATGAGCTTGAGGAAAGACGATAGAAACACTGCCGATAGAGTGACCTGGTGTTGGCAAGACAGTGAAACGAAATTCCTCTAGTTGGTATTCTTTGTGAAAGATAAAAGTGTGTTCTGCAGGTTTTGCGACCACATCTGCCATATCATCGTGGCGAGGAAGCCCAGAGAGATTATCAACAGGAGTATAGAGCCAGCTGGCTTCACTCTCTGCGATATAGACAGGAGGATTGCCAAAAGTCTCGCGAACCAAGTCCAGACTCATGATATGGTCATAATGGGCATGGGTCAATAGAATGGCACAGATCGGTTTGTTGATCTTCTCGATTGTCTGACGAATGGCTTCCCAATGGCTACCAGGATCGACAACGATGAGGTGTTTTTCGCCTTCCAAGTAATAGGTATTTTCATAGGCAACAGGATTCACGGTTTTATGGATTTTCATACTAGCTCCAATCTCAAAGAATGTACTAAATTAAGTATAGCACAGTTGGGGCGAATAGGTAAGGATTTAGAATGAACTTAAAAACCAGCATGACTAGATGAAGACAGGCTGGTTATCAATTTATCAATATTGGAGAGGTGTCAATTGCCCTTCATAGGTTGCATAAACTCCGTCATTAGCTTGTTTGATAGATGTGATGTTTAGAGTGCCACCGTAGTTAGCTTCTCGTTTATCGCTATATTCACTATAAATTATCCTATTGGGTAGGTTCTGGTCGTTAGCATAGTATTGAACGACTGTTTTTTTATAACTTTGCTGGCTGAATAGGAACAGGCAGCTAACTCCTAACACTAGGAGAGCAAAGATAGAAATAGCAGTTTTTTTCATATGTGTTCTCCTTATGAACTAAAGGATAAAAGAAAGCATCTTGAGGATTTTAATTCCAAAATCCAGTCAAGGTACCAGTGTATGTGACACGAGTTACACCGTTTATCTTTCGTATATTCAATGGAATTGGGGAAGTCAGAAAGTCTTTCGGTTACAATATGGTTTCCGTTCTTCTATCTCTCCTTCTATCACCTAAGTTTAAAATCTAACTTCGTAATATATTATAGACTAATAATTCAGAATTATCAAGCAATTCTGAATTATTTTTTTCTTATTCTGTTCCAATCTAGTTTTCATATTCTTAAAAAAGTGATAAAATGGTAGGAAGAATTGGAGAGTAGAGATGCCAAAAGAAGTGAATTTAACAGGCGAAGAAGTTGTCGCTTTAACTAAAGAATATTTAACGGAAGATGATGTTCATTTTGTCCATAAGGCCTTGGTCTATGCGGTGGATTGTCATAGTGGTCAATATCGCAAATCAGGCGAACCTTATATCATTCATCCTATCCAAGTGGCAGGTATTTTAGCCAAGCTTAAGCTGGATGCTGTAACGGTAGCTTGCGGTTTCTTGCATGATGTGGTGGAGGATACAGATGCGACCTTGGACGATTTGGAAAGAGAGTTTGGTCCTGATGTGCGCGTGATTGTCGATGGAGTTACCAAGCTCGGTAAGGTCAAGTACAAGTCTCACGAAGAGCAGTTGGCTGAAAACCACCGCAAGATGCTCATGGCCATGTCTGAGGACATCCGCGTTATCTTGGTCAAACTGTCTGACCGCTTGCACAATATGCGGACGCTTAAACACCTTCGAAAAGATAAGCAGGAGCGTATTTCCAAAGAAACCATGGAAATCTATGCCCCGCTTGCCCATCGTTTGGGTATTTCCAGTGTCAAATGGGAATTGGAAGACCTGTCTTTCCGTTATCTCAATCCGACAGAGTTTTACAAGATTACCCATATGATGAAGGAAAAGCGTAGGGAGCGTGAAGCCTTGGTGGATGAGGTAGTCACAAAATTAGAGGAATATACGACGGATCATCACTTGAGAGGGAAGATTTATGGTCGTCCCAAGCATATTTACTCGATTTTCCGCAAAATGCAGGATAAGAGAAAACGGTTTGAGGAAATCTATGATCTGATTGCTATTCGCTGTATTTTAGATACCCAAAGTGATGTTTATGCCATGTTGGGTTATGTGCATGAACTTTGGAAACCGATGCCTGGTCGCTTTAAAGACTATATCGCTAATCGCAAGGCTAATGGTTATCAGTCTATCCATACGACTGTTTATGGGCCAAAAGGGCCGATCGAATTCCAAATTCGGACCAAGGCTATGCACGAGGTGGCTGAGTACGGGGTTGCGGCTCACTGGGCTTATAAGAAAGGCGTTAAGGGGCAGGTTAACAGCAAGGAATCAGCTATTGGGATGAACTGGATCAAGGAGATGATGGAGCTCCAAGACCAGGCTGATGATGCCAAGGAATTTGTGGACTCTGTGAAGGAAAACTATCTGGCTGAGGAGATTTATGTCTTTACCCCAGATGGTGCCGTCCGTTCCCTTCCCAAAGATTCAGGACCGATTGACTTTGCCTACGAAATCCATACAAAAGTCGGTGAAAAAGCGACAGGTGCCAAGGTCAATGGTCGTATGGTTCCACTGACAACCAAGCTCAAGACAGGGGATCAGGTTGAAATTGTCACCAACCCTAACTCCTTTGGGCCGAGCCGTGACTGGCTCAATATGGTCAAGACCAGCAAGGCGCGCAACAAGATTCGCCAGTTCTTTAAAAATCAAGACAAGGAATTGTCTGTCAACAAGGGGCGTGAGATGTTGATGGCCCAGTTTCAAGAAAATGGCTATGTGGCCAATAAATTTATGGACAAGCGCCACATGGACCAAGTTCTACAAAAGACCAGCTACAAGACAGAAGAATCACTCTTTGCGGCCATTGGTTTTGGAGAAATCGGTGCTATTACCGTCTTTAACCGTCTGACTGAAAAGGAACGCCGTGAGGAAGAACGTGCCAAGGCCAAGGCGGAGGCAGAGGAACTTGTCAAAGGTGGCGAGGTCAAGGTTGAAAATAAAGAAACCCTCAAAGTCAAGCATGAGGGTGGTGTGGTTATTGAAGGTGCCTCAGGTCTCCTAGTGCGGATTGCTAAGTGTTGTAACCCCGTACCTGGTGACGATATTGTCGGCTACATTACCAAGGGTCGTGGTGTGGCTATTCACCGTGTGGACTGTATGAATCTGCGTGCACAAGAAAACTACGAGCAACGTCTCCTTGATGTGGAATGGGAAGACCAGTATTCAAACTCAAATAAGGAGTATATGGCTCATATCGATATCTATGGTCTCAACCGTACAGGACTATTGAACGATGTACTGCAAGTTCTTTCAAACACAACCAAGAATATCTCAACAGTCAACGCCCAAC
The DNA here is from genome assembly GCF_002860905.1 of Streptococcus oralis subsp. dentisani. Taxonomy (GTDB): domain Bacteria; phylum Bacillota; class Bacilli; order Lactobacillales; family Streptococcaceae; genus Streptococcus; species Streptococcus oralis_BA. Next base: position 154,121 of record NZ_PKIG01000003.1, read on the forward strand.
CAACCAAGGATATGAAATTTGCCAATATCCATGTGTCCTTCGGCATTGACAACCTCTCGACGCTGACTACGGTTGTGGATAAGATTAAGAGCGTACCAGAGGTTTATTCTGTTAAACGGACCAACGGCTAATTGTCCTAGCTCTTACTAGAAAGGCTATTATGAAAATCATTATTCAACGGGTTAAAAAAGCCCAAGTGAGTATCGAAGGTCAGGTTCAGGGAAAAATCAATCAGGGCCTCTTATTGCTGGTTGGTGTTGGACCAGAGGACCAAGAGGAAGATTTGGACTATGCTGTGAGAAAACTGGTCAACATGCGGATTTTTTCAGACGCAGAAGGCAAGATGAACCTGTCTGTCAAAGATATTGAAGGAGAAATCCTTTCTATTTCTCAGTTTACCCTCTTTGCGGATACTAAGAAAGGCAATCGTCCAGCCTTCACAGGGGCGGCCAAACCTGATATGGCATCAGACTTCTATGATGCTTTCAATCAAAAATTAGCGCAAGAAGTGCCCGTTCAGACAGGCATCTTTGGAGCGGATATGCAGGTTGAGCTGGTCAATGACGGACCAGTCACCATTATCCTTGATACTAAAAATAGATAAGAAAGACCAAGCCCAGCCGGCTTGGTTTTTCTTATCTATCATAAAATACTCCAAAATGAAATGGGTTCGTGATAGGCTTTTGGAAAGTCTCTTTTCAGGCTTTGGCTTATGCGATAGGAAGGGATGAGATGGCCTAGGATTAGGAGAGTTCCCTGAAGGAAAAGTGGAATACCCCTTAAACATATCAAGGAGAGAATGATCAGGCTATCCCATAGGAGAATCTGCAAGGAAAAACGCCAGAATCTAGGTCTAATCTGGGAATAGAGTTGACTAAAGTAGTCACAAAGCTGGTTGGACAGATAGGTCAATAGCACAGGATGAAAGAAAATGAGCCAACCACTGTAAATCAAAATCCAATCCCAAGTAAGCCCCTCTTTAAATGTCAAAAATGCCAGCATGATTCCATCAATGACAAGAAGTTGAATGGTTTTGATGTAGATAATTTTTTTCATGATAAAACCTCCTTTTCCCTAGAGACACTCCCACAAAGAGATATGTTTGTCGTAAAAGTCTGGATAGTTTTCTCTTAGGTAGTCAGCCGTCATATAATATAAAGTAGAATGACAAGCAGTGATGAATGGCATAAGATCGGAAAATCGCTGAGAACTAACGAAGGCTAAGAGCACAAAAAATAGAAAATCAATGGAGAAAACCCCTAAATAGTAGAAGCGAATCTTTTTATTGATTTGAGGATAAATCTCAGCGAATTGATGTTTGAGTCGATTGACCAAGCGAAATAGCAGGAGTCCTTGAGCAAGGAGGAAAATAAAACCAGAGAGTAAGAGCCACTCCAAAGATGTCTCGGGTCTTTTGCTAAAAAATGCGAATAGTAGCAAATCGATAACTGCAATTGCTGTAAAATGGATTCTAAAGAGTTTTTTCATGACAAGACCTCCCTCTTTTATATAGCTTCATTCTACTCCAAAAGAATGGGAGTTACAAGTAAAATGATAAAAAATTTTAGTAAGGAGATTCTGTTAGATTTCTTTATTTGATTTTCCTCTTATTGTTTTACTTCTTCATCATTCCAGACAAATAAAGCTCCGATTGCATTGAGGATATAAAAGATGTATTTACCGATATTGGCAAAGTTTCCTTGAATGCCAGCCTTTGTCAGCTGAACGAAATTGTAAATTAACCAAAAGCCCCACTGAGTTGTTAGTTTCAATGCATTCAAAGCATTGGCAATGAGGGACAGTGCAAAAGCAATAGTTGTTACGTAGGCAAGGAGATTCATCTTGCCCCCATATCCGATATAGTTGGTCACAAAGGCAAAGAGGAAGGCGATGATGGAAATGATGATGGCCGCCAATTTTAGCTGTTTTTGGCTCATTTGGTTGGGTCTGCCTTCTTGCGAAGCTTCCCATTTCTTAATAGCAAAGGTATAAATGAGGAAGGTGACGGGATAGGTGATAATGGCCGCCTTATTTCCAAGGATATAATCAATGGTACCAGATAAAATCGTATTGACAATACCAAAGTAATTTCCCCATTTGCTTAATTTTCCCGTGAAACGAGTGGACAACATGGAAATCCCAACATTGGTTACGGAAATCAATCCAAAGGGAACAAGAGCTGTCCATGGGCCCCAGTCTACGAATTTGTCGAGACGGGAGTTGAGGTAACCAGATGCAATCGCAATCCCAACGACCAAAGCAACTCCAAAGAGGTCAAACCATTTAGATGTCGCAAAAATTTTTAGTGATTTTTTCATAGGTTAAACTATCTTTCTTTTTTTTTAACAAATATTCTACAACTAAATGAAAGCAAAATCAAATGATAAAAATAAAACCCTGAAAATCAAACTTTCAGGGTTGGTAGGGGACTTGAGAAATTAGTCGATTTTTTCGACATAGAGTTGTTTGGCAATGTCCATATTCACTTGTAAATCCGCGTCTTTACTAAGGATAGTGAAGGTGTTGCTGAAGCCATCAAACTGCTTGACTTGGAGATGGTCACCGATGTGGAGTGAGTGCTTATCCAGATAATGGAGAATGTCAAAACTATCATGCACCCGAGTTAGGCGATAGGAGCCAGCTTCCTTGATGTCAGCTAGTGGCAGGTTATTGATTTCAACTAGGAGTTCTCCCTTGGCAGGAATGGTTCCTCCGTGGGGGCAGGTTTTAGGGAAACCTAGCAATTTATCCAGTCTTTCCACGAACAGGTCAGAGACAGTATGCTCCAGGACCTCAGCTTCCTCGTGAATCTGGTCACTTGTATAGTCTAAATGATGGACTAGAAAAACTTCAATCAAGCGATGCTTACGGTAGAGCTCTGAGACCAGTTTGAGTCCAAGGTCAGTCAGTAGATAGCCACATTCCTTGTCCTTGAGGATGAGATTTTCACTTTTCATCCGTTTAATCATTTCAGTTACGGCAGGGGGAGAGACTTGCATGCGGGCCGCAATTTCCTTGTTGGTGATTTTATGCAGGTCTATGCCAATTTCATAAATACATTTTAGATAGTCTTCTTTATTCGGGGTCATTCGCTTCCTCTTGTCTAATATCTCTATCTAGTATATCAAAAAAAGCTAGATTTCTCTAGCTGTGACTTTTTATGTTATACTTATTGCAAGAGAAAAAACGAGGAGATGGATATGACGAAAATAGCTCTTCTTTCAGATATTCATGGAAATACCACCGCCTTGGAGGCTGTTTTGGCAGATGCTCGGCAGCTAGGAGTGGGTGAATACTGGCTTTTGGGAGATATTCTCATGCCAGGAACAGGGCGTAGAAGGATTTTGGACTTGTTGGCTCAACTACCGATTACGGCTAGAGTTTTGGGAAACTGGGAAGACAGTCTGTGGCATGGTGTCCGCAGGGAATTGGATAGTACTCGTCCCAGTCAACGCTATCTCTTGCGCCAGTGCCAGTATGTTTTAGAGGAAATTTCCTTAGAAGAAATTGAACTGCTCCACAATCAACCCCTCCAGCTTCATCGTCAGTTTGGTGATTTGACGGTAGGAATTAGCCATCATCTGCCTGATAAGAACTGGGGGCGAGAGTTGATTCATACTGGAGCGCAAGAGGATTTTGACCGCTTGGTGACCAATCCCCCTTGTGATATTGCTGTTTATGGTCATATTCACCAGCAGTTGCTTCGTTACGGGACTGGTGGGCAATTGATTGTCAATCCGGGTTCAATTGGCCAGCCTTTCTTTCTAGATGCCCAGTTGCGGAAGGACTTGCGTGCCCAGTATATGATTTTGGAGTTTGATGACAAGGGCTTGGTAGATATGGACTTCCGACGGGTAGACTACGATGTGACAGCTGAATTGCAACTGGCTAAAGACCTCAAACTTCCCTATTTTGAGGTTTACTATGAAAGTCTGGTCAATGGGATCCACCATACTCATCATCAGGAATTTCTGAGAGAATTAGCCCAGAAAGAGGGTTATGATAGGGAATTAGATGCTTGGTTGAAAAGTGGTAACGATTGACATTACAACTAAAAAGGGTATAATAATAGAAAAAGAAGAGTAGAGGCAGGGTAGCCTCGTAAAAAGGAGAAGAGGATGCAAATTCCAAGTAGATTTACCATTGCGACTCATATGCTGATAATCATTGCCCTCAAGGGGAAGGAAAGCAAGGTGACCAGTGATTTTCTGGCTGCTAGTGTCGGAGTCAATCCTGTCATTATCAGAAAGACCTTGTCTCAGTTGAAGAAGGCAGAGCTGATTTCAGTCGCGCGCGGAACAGGTGGGACAGAGATTGTTAAGGATCTCAAGGATATTAGTCTTTTAGATGTTTATCAAGCGGTTGAGTGTCTTGGTAAGACTGGTCAACTCTTCAGTTTCCATGACAATCCAAATCCAAATTGTCCAGTTGGAGCTCATATTCATGATGTTTTGGATCAAAAATTGGAGAGAATCCAGCTGGCTATGGAGGCTGAACTTGGTCAGACTAGCTTAGAGCAAGTTGTGGCCGATGCAGAGAGTCAGATGAAGGAGTGAGAGGGATAGATGCCCTCTTTTGCTCTTTAGATAATTATGATAAAATGTAGTTATTAAAGGAGGAAGAAATGTATCTCGTTATAGGAATTGTATTAGCCTTTATAGTGTCATTTTGGAAGGATAATAGAAGTTTGTGGAATCCAGTATTATTCTTATTATCCCTCATTTCCAGTTATTTTTATCTAGGCTACCTTTTTTATCAAAATGGGTATGAGAAGATTCATTTCGCTTTTTTTATATTTCCCTTTATTTTACTTCCTTTTTTGCTTTTTCTGAGTGGTATCTTTTTAATCTATAATGGGGTCATTTTGTTGAAGCGAGAGGGACGTTCAAAGGCCAATTATCTCTCCATGCTCCTTGGAATAGTCATTTTGGTATTTTTTGCCTTGATTTCATTTCGATTGGGAGGTCAAAATGAATTATTTTACACCAATCACTTTCTAAACATTTTATTTGTATTCATTTTCTACTCTTATTTTATTTTTGGCTTTGCCTTTGCGGGTTTTATGCTGTACTCTATCTTGTATCTCTTTATTCCTAAGAAGAAGCATTATGATTTTATTATCATTCACGGTGCTGGCTTATTAGGCGGAGAAAGGGTAACTCCTTTGCTGAAGAGGAGAATTGATAAGGCCGTAGAAACTTACCACAAGTCTAAGAATTCTAACATAAAAATTATTGCCAGTGGTGGTCAAGGAGGAGATGAGAAGATTTCTGAAGCGCAGGCCATTACAAACTATCTGCTTGAAGAGACAGATGTTCCCCAAGATGCGATTATCCTGGAGGACCAATCAAGGACTACCTATGAGAACCTTCTCTTTTCTAAGGAACTTGGTGAGAAACTGGTAGCCAAACCTCAATTCCTCTTTGTAACCAATGATTACCATGTCTTTAGAACTAGTACCTATGCTCGTAAGTTAAAAATGAAGGGAGATGGCCTCGGATGTAGGACGGCAGGCTACTACATACCATCTGCTTTTATTCGGGAGTACGTAGCGCTCTGTGTTAAGATGAAATGGCTTTTCCTTGCCTTTTATGTCCTGCTATCAGTCCTCATTTTGATAGCCTATAAAGGGGTTATTTGGTAGTCAGATTCTATTTAAAAAGACCTAGAATGCACATGAAAGTATGTATTCTTGGTCTTTTGTTTTGTATACATTTAATTTTTAAGAGATTATCTATTCTTCCAGGCTTGGTAACGGGTATCAATCAATAATTGGGTGAGGCGTCCCATGGTTTCCCTTTCTTCTGGAGTGAGGGATTGAGCTTGGACAAAGAGATGATGAATGTGTTCAAGCGCCTTTAAGGAAGACAAGTCATTGATAGAAGTAATACCAGAATCAAGAATGGTGCCAAAGAAGAGGTCGAAGTAGAGCTGAAGTTCCTCGTCAGGGACTGTTGCTACCCACTCCTTGAAGGTTGTGTCTACTTGTTGACTATCACTGTTGGTCTTATCCAGCTGGACGAAGTGCTTGTTCTCAATTTGCCAACTAAAGGTATCGTGCTGGGCGATGCCACCTAAGGCAGTGCTTTGAACGATGATTTGGTGGGCAGGAATTTCCAGCATCCTACCGATAATGGAACCTTGTGGGATGAAGACATTGGTTCTATCCATTATCCTTTGATAACCTTCGGTCTGTGTCAATTCTGTGTGGAGACCAGGCGCATCAAAGGTATAAACTGCAGTGATCTGCTCTTGCAAGCTTTGATCAATTTGGCTAGCAGCATAGATGGCTAGATTTCCTCCCTTGGAATGCCCAGCTAGAATGACTTTTTTCCTAGGGTGGTGGACAAAAAAATTCTCTAAATAGCATAGGGCGTGCTTTTGAGCAGGAATTTCCTTCATATAAGTCAGGTGGAAATCTTCCTTCCAGCCAATGATGCTGTCATCAGTCCCACGAAAGACAATCAGATAGGTATCGAGAGTGAGGCGGTAGGTCATAGCCGCAAACTGCTTTTGCAGCTCAGGGTCGATGTCGTTGATAAAATGAGAGAGTTTGCAATTTTTGAAGCGCTTGTGTCGAGCTAGTTCATCTAATAGCTGGAGGCGATTTTTACTGGTCAACATGTTAGGCTCCCTTGGAACCTGAGGTGCCAGGTCTAAAAGTCGCTGAGGACTTGTTGATACCAGATTATCAAAGGGTAGGTAAGTAGTTTCTGTTAAGGCTAGAATGTCTAATTCATTTAAAGGTAGGTCATAAAAGGAATCGTGTGTGACATCTTTCAGATAATCAAAAATATTGGCCATAAGAACTCCTTTCTTTTTATTTATCTTATCACAATCACATAGAATTTACTAGTTGGTTTGTACGAGCTCTCTACATACCGACCTATAATGGTATGATTCAGACACATAGAAGACAGTTTGCTTTTATTTCAAACCTCTAAACATACTTGTTTGTATCTGTTTGTCGTCAATCCCATTCTCTTTTAAGAAATTTTTCATCTCATTTATATCATCAGGTTGGCCGGTTAAGAGATAAATAGCTTGGTTACCGTATTTCACAACCGCATTTTTTAAAAATGCCTGGCTTTGAGAAAAGGTTTCGCTAGTTTTATAAGTTAGATTCGGATTATTCTTACTAAGCTCTCTTAACTCATTATCAAAAATGTTTACTCCTTTGTCTAAATGATTAAGAATGATAGAGCGCTTACCAGCCCACTCTTTCACAACTGGACGTAGAGTAGAAATACCGACATCAGAGGCAAAACAAACCAGTGCTTGGTCATTGTCTTTAACAGATAAAGATGACTCCAGCCAACTCATCTCAATTTTACTACCAGCTGGTAAATGTGTTAAGGTTTCCTTAAACACGCTACCACTATTATGGGTTACAATAAGAATTTCATCCTCATCAGGAGTGGAAGCAAGGGTTAGCCATCGGCTAGCCTGATCCTCCTTTACTGGACTTTTGTCTAGACCAAACGAACTGTCAGGAAGTTTAAACTGAGCATAGGAGCCAGCTTTCCATATTTGATTTTTTGGTTTTGTGATGTGAACTAAATACAAATCTCCGCTGGGATTTTCAATGGATTTTATCGATAAAGTTTGACTTCGTCCAAGATAGGTAATGATTCCCCAAGATATAAAGCCGAGCACTCCAAGTGTAGTTAGAATAATTATGAACATTTTTTTCCCTCGTTTCATTTTTAACTCCTATAGTGTAGTAATTTTCTATGAATGAATAATATTTTTTTTCATTCAATAATTTCCAAAAAATAAAGAAAAGATTTCTTTATTTCAGTATTCCTTTAATGAAGTTGGTTGCTAGTATTTCTACAGTTTTGCTAATATCTGGAAAATCATTTTCTGTGATATGCATATCCATGTAGTAAAATAGGTTGTAAACTTGTAAAATATCTTGAATTTTTTCTGGAGAATGGCCTTCAGCCTGCAAACGATGAGTAAAGGTTTTCACGAGAAATTGATGAAATGGATTCGTGACTTTCCCTTCTTCTGAGGAATAGTAGCTATGCAACTCATCTGCTATGGCAGGATTGTACCATTCTGCAAGGATTTTATTGGAAGAAACGAGTGCTCTGGATTGAGCAAAGAGTTGACTAATAAGATCAATCATATCAATTTCCCAATCCAGTTCTTCGATCATAGTTTGGCGAACACGGTTGTTTTCATCAATATAGATATCTAAAAAAATAGCCTCTTTACTTTCGTAATAGTTATAAAAAGATCCGACTGCCATATGAGCTTGTCTAGCAATTTCTGAAATTCCTGTCGCCTTGTATCCTTTTTTTGAAAAAACTTCATAAGCTGCGGATTTCAAAGCCTGTTTTTTGTCCAATTTGATTCACCTCTTTTCTGAATGAATATTAAATATTGTTCATTCATATCTTAACAAATCTTTTTCAGATTGTCAATCTGAAAGCTAGAACTTTTTACGGATACCACTTGATAAGGAGCTTTTCAATGTTAGAAGAGTATAGAGTGTCGTTTTAACTACACTCAAGGTTTGGAAGAATAGATATAAATTTTGGTTAAGGGGATGTATAAAAGAACTGAAATGAGGGTTGAAAAAATTAAAAATAAATGGGTAGTGCTGGCACTATGTCTGAAAATAAGGTATGATATCAATGGGGTTATTCACTATCTGTTTTTGAGCTGTTGTGACAAGGAAATGTCAAAAAAGTATTAGATACTAAGCCCTCTATTTATACTAAAGGATTTAAGACTCCTAAAATTAGCAAAGGAGAATCAGATGCACAAGATTTTATTAGTAGAAGATGATCAGGTCATTCGTCAACAAGTCGGAAAAATGCTCTCTGAATGGGGATTTGAAGTGGTTCTGGTAGAAGACTTCATGGAAGTTTTGAGTCTTTTTGTCCAGTCGGAGCCTCATCTGGTCCTCATGGATATTGGTTTGCCTTTGTTTAATGGCTATCACTGGTGTCAGGAGATTCGCAAGATTTCCAAGGTACCTATCATGTTTCTGTCTTCGAGAGACCAGGCTATGGATATTGTCATGGCAATCAATATGGGGGCGGATGACTTTGTGACCAAGCCTTTTGACCAGCAGGTTCTTTTAGCCAAAGTCCAGGGATTGTTACGCCGTTCCTATGAGTTTGGGCGTGACGAGAGTTTACTGGAATACGCCGGTGTGATCCTCAATACCAAATCCATGGATTTACATTATCAAGGGCAAGTCTTGAATTTGACCAAGAATGAATTCCAGATTTTACGCGTGTTGTTTGAGCATGCGGGCAATATCGTAGCGCGTGATGACCTCATGCGGGAGCTTTGGAACAGTGACTTTTTCATTGATGACAATACCCTCTCTGTCAATGTGGCTCGTTTGCGTAAAAAATTGGAAGAACAGGGCTTGATAGGATTTATCGAGACCAAGAAAGGGATAGGGTACGGATTAAAGCATGCTTGATTGGAAACCATTTTTTCTAGCCTATCTGCGCTCCCGTAGTCGTCTTTTCATCTATCTGCTTACCTTGACATTTCTGGTTTTGCTCTTTCAGTTTTTATTTGCCAGTTTGGGAATTTACTTTCTCTACTTTTTCCTCTTGTGTTGTTTTGTAACCATCTTATTTTTCACTTGGGACATATTGGTGGAAATGCAGGTCTATCGCCAGGAAATTCTCTATGGGGAGAGGGAAGCCAAATCTCCTTTGGAAATAGCTTTAGCAGAAAAATTAGAAGCGCGGGAGATGGAACTCTATCAGCAGAGGTCTGACGCAGAAAGAAAACTGACGGATTTGCTGGATTACTATACCTTGTGGGTGCACCAGATTAAGACCCCCATTGCAGCCAGTCAACTCTTAGTTGCAGAAGTGGCCGACCGCCAACTGAAGCAGCAATTAGAACAGGAAATTTTCAAAATCGATTCCTATACCAATCTAGTTTTACAGTACCTGCGTTTAGAAAGTTTTCATGATGATTTGGTCTTAAAGCAGGTTCAAATTGAGGACTTGGTCAAGGAAATAATTCGTAAATACGCTCTTTTCTTTATTCAAAAAGGCTTAAATGTCAATCTACATGACCTTGATAAAGAAATCGTGACGGATAAAAAGTGGCTGCTAGTGGTCATTGAACAAATTATCTCAAACAGTCTCAAGTACACCAAGGAAGGTGGTCTGGAGATTTATATGGACGGGCAAGAGCTTTGTATCAAGGATACGGGAATCGGGATAAAAAACAGTGATGTCCTCCGAGTCTTTGAACGTGGCTTTTCAGGATATAATGGACGCCTAACTCAGCAGTCATCTGGACTTGGCCTCTATCTATCTAAGAAAATTTCTGAAGAACTAGGTCACCAGATTCGCATCGAGTCTGAGGTCGGAAAAGGAACGATAGTGCGGATTCAGTTTGCTCAAGTGAACTTAGTCCTTGAGTGAGAAGAGACAATGAGTTTTTACCCAATCTCTTTTTGCTATATTTCAGGATATTTGAAGACTGTTTTTTACAAAACCAATAATAGAATTTTTAATACGGAATATAGTATAAATACTGGTTCAAAGTGAAGTTTTGTATGCTTTATACTTTTGTTGAGCATAAAATCTATAAACTAAGGGTGAATTACAAAAATTAATTTGAGATGAAGTGAATTGTAGACTTGGGAAATGTCTCCTATTCGATTTCAGAATGAATCGTTGATACAGGATTAAAAGAACTGCAGCTTTCTTTTTATTTTGAATGAGATAGGTGTATATAGATTTGTGTAACTGGTGTAGAACTGTTTCCAAGAATTTATTGAATGTATCGAATACACACATTCTATTGATTTTGAACCAGTTTTTAATTTCTAAATGTTATAATAGTTTTATCAAGTAAAAGGAGACTGCCATGATTGGAGACAATATAAAATTCTTACGAAAATCACATAATCTGATATAACCAGAATTTTCACGGATTGTGGGTGTGTCACGAAATAGCCTAAATCGTTAGAAAAACTGAAAAAGCTTTCAATAGAAGTATTGGAAATATTCATTTTACATCTATCAAAGAAACATGGGATAGACCTATATTTTACAAAATAGCAAATTATATTTTGAATGATAGTAAAAACGGCAGTACTTGTGTGATTTACAATTATTGCACTCAATGTCCGAGTATCGCACTATCTGAAATAGGGAATAGTAGAGATTGTTCTGCGATATGTAAAAAACGCATTAGCAAGGAGTATCGTATATGCTACCATATCTTAAAACTATTAGATGGTATCTCTTCTTTAATTTTCTTTTTGGTGTAGTATCGAATATCTGCACAGCTTTGTTACCGTATTTCACGCAGGCATTAATCAAAGGGGATTATCAAGTAGCTCTATATGGTTACTCTATGTCAGTGGCAGGCTATTTGAGTTGTAACTATATCCAAATGATACTTGATTGGAAGCAGGGGATTATCTTTTCGACTACTTTGAAAAATGAGTGGTTTCGTTCACTTCTGGGACTCAGTCACCACGATTTCAAGCAGAAAACAGTAGCAGAGTATATTTCCTATCAATCTAATGACCTAGATTCGTTGGAAAAGGATTACCTTCCTCCATTGATGAGTTTTATCAAACAAATTTTACGTATCCTCATTTACGCTTTCATTATTAGCAGAACAATTAATCCTATTGTATCACTGATTTTAATCTTTTCCACTGGAATTAGTATTCAAATTCCTAAAATCGTTGGGAAGTTGACCGCTAATCGGAGACAGGTTTACTTGAAAAAACAAGGAGATTACTATCGAACTTTGGAGGATTTGCTCATGGGACATCATTTGGTAAATAAACTAACTATGTCGCATTTTTTGAATCAACAAAAGAGTTCTCTAAAGAATTTGCAGGATAAGTATTTTAAGTATGGTTTGACAAAAATTACAGGCATCTTATTGACAGGTGTTTCTTTTGAATTCATTAGTCTTGTTCTGTTTATTTATTTAGCCTACTCTCTATCTCACCAGCAACTCGGTATTCCTGAGGTGGTGGCTAGTTTTGGATATATTAATGCTTTTTCTGAACCAATACAGGAAATCCTTTATGATTTACAAATGTTAGAGTCCGTAAAGCCTGTAATCAAGAGTTTTCAAAACATTGTTGGGAGACCCGTTTCAGTTCAAGCACCTCAACATTCTTTTGATACGATGACTTTGAAAAACATTTCCAAACAACTGGGAGAATCAAAATTGATAATTACTTCCGCTACGATTCAAAAAGGAGATAAAATTGCGCTTATTGGTAAGAATGGGGCTGGAAAAAGTAGTCTTCTCAACATTTTAAATGGAACAGATGAAGATTTTGAAGGACAAATTGTGCTAGATGGGCTTGTTTTGGACCATCTTTGGGGAAGATTCGGTATGATTCTGCAACAAGAACATACATTTATTTCGAGTTATGAAAATAATGTAACGCTATTCAATAGTTTCAATGAAAAATTCAGAGAAGAAGATTTTGAAAAAATTCCACCACAATCCCTGTCAGGTGGTCAGCAACAACGAATGTATTTAAATCGTGAGAAAAATCGTAAAAATCCATTGCTTATCCTAGACGAACCTTTCTCTGCCTTGGATACTAATCAGTTTAAAATGGAATTGGAAAGAGTTCTGGAATTACCAAGTGCCGTCATTGTTACTTTACATCGCCAAAACGAATTATTAAGTAAGTTTGACCAAGTTTGGGAAATTAAGAATGGAGAACTTGTAATTTTGAAATAGCTAAATTATAAAGAATAAAACGCATAGTATTAAGGAGAGATACCGTTTTTCATTCTTCGGATAAGGAAACAAAAATTTCTTGCTTTCTCTATCTGTTCAATTGATAGATTTCGTCAGAGAAAGACTGTAAAATTTTTGATATAATGTTAAGGATGGACTGGCGGATACTTAGAGGATAATTTTCAAAAGAATAACAGGTGAGAAGAAAAATATGTAAGACTGGACAGAAGTCTCTCTACCATCATCCATGCAGAAACAAGATTATATGAAATAAAAGGAGTAACCAATGACCGGAAACTATTCAACACGTGAATACCGTGAGAAATTATATGATGATCTTCATGTTCGATTAAGAGATACAGTGATTTTGATGTGTGCGATTTTTATTGCCTCTATCGGACTAAATATGAATTCAACAGCTGTCATTATTGGAGCCATGCTAATTTCCCCTCTTATGACACCGATTGTTGGACTGGGGTTTGGTTTAGCTATTTTTGATACGCGTTTAATCAAGCAATCTCTAGAGGTTTTATTTACTCAAGTATTGGTCAGCTTGCTTGTCTCAGCTCTGTATTTCTGGATTTCTCCTTTATCTTATGAAAGTAGCGAATTGATTGCACGAACCTCTCCAACCATTTGGGATGTTCTCATTGCTATTGCTGGTGGGATAGCAGGTTTCATTGGTTCAAGGAAAAAAGAAGCAAACAATATCGTACCAGGAGTAGCCATTGCAACAGCTCTGATGCCACCTATCTGCACTGCAGGTTACGGTTTAGCTAATGGAAATGTACGATTTTTATTTGGAGCTCTTTATCTTTTCTTGATCAACTGTGTCTTTATCATGCTAATCAACATTGTTGGAACAAGAATTATGATGAGAAAATCTCCCTTAAGTTCATTTAAAGAGCTAAACATTAAAATGAGAATTGGGTTGATATCCTTGATTGTATTATTGATTCTTCCGGCTAGTTATTCAGCAATTACTTTGACGATAGATCAAGCGCGAAAAGAAGGAATCAAACAGTTTGTAGGAAAAGAGTTCGCCAATCACACGGTCATTAATCAAGTCTACAAATCAAGAAACAATGAGTTGGTCTTGACGGTTGTTGGAGATCCGATTTCAGAAGAAGAATTAGAAACGCTCCACCAAAAACAAGCCTCTTACGGTATTCAATCTGTTCAATTGAAAGTCAATCAAGTTCATAATTCGACAAAATTAGACAGTGATTCGACCAAGGAATTTTATGAAACCATTAACAAGTATATCGATCAAAAACTCTCTGAAAAGGATTCACAAAAAGATCTCGTAAAAGAAAATGAAGCAGACAAGGATTGAGGACAATGAACTGAATCGGTTTTTACGCCGTGTTTTTCTTGTATCTTCCTCTTTCTTACTTATAGCAGGTTGTTTTTGATAAATCTAAGCAACACTAAATGATGAAGTGAAAGGGGATGAATCTTTGATAGTATTCATTTATTGTGAAATATGATATATTTATTAATTAGATGGATGAATACTTCTAGAGTTAAATATAGCATAATAGGGACAGACTTTTTGGTTTATTTTTGTTTGTAGTCGGATTATGAAAGAATATCCAATATTATGCGATAAGATAGAATGTTACAAAAAAGAAAGGGGATGCAATCCGATGAAGAAAGACAGATTAATTGTATTGACAGATGCTGTTCTAGCAATTATTATGACCATCTTGATTTTAGAGTTAGAAAAACCAACAACACCAAGTCTTGAAGCTTTTTGGGATTTACGGCAAAATTTCTTTGCTTGTTTTCTTTCCTTTTTCTGGTTGGGATCGTTATGGATGGCACTAAACACATTATGGGAAAAGGTTGAGAAAATTTCCTCAGAAATTATTTGGTGGAATTTGTTTCTACTCTTGGAGCGGCAGGAGTTCTCTTTGGAGAATTTCATGCCATCCAAGATACCAGTCTGAATGATGTGGTGGACCGGATCTATATAAATGTCAAGGATTTACCGTTTCAGTCCTTGGGAGCTTTAGCTAATATCCTGTCTGATGTTAAGAAGGGACTGATTCAAGACAGTCATATCTGGTCTTTCTTCCAGTCATTTTTCAAACAATATCAGTTGATAATCAGCTTAAATCAGATCTATCAGTTTGTCTATCTTTCTCTGATGGAGATCATGTCCTATCTTCACTTTGATTATTGGAAAAAACGGCTCGGTCAGGAGCTAGTATGAATAAGGAGAACAAATGAGACGTTTAAAAATGTTATGGCATATTATACAGGTTACGGGTTTTACTCGGTTTGCTCTGAGTTTTGTGACCTTTGTTTTTGGGTCAGGAGGCGTGCTTTTCCTAGTTGAACCTGCTATCACAAATTACGGAGACGGTCTTTGGTATGCTTTTGTGACTTCGACGACTGTCGGCTACGGGGATCTCCTAGCTGTGACCTTGATTGGAAGGATTACCAGTGTCTTCTTGACGATTTATGGGCTCATATTTTTTGGCTGTTTATCAGCTGTTATTATTAATTATTATACCGATTTAAATAAGGAAAGAGGAGAGGACAAATGACTGCCAATTATTCAACACGGGAATACCGTGAGAAATTATACGATGACCTTCATGTTCGATTGAGAGATACAGCGATTTTGATGTGTGCAATTTTTATTGCCTCTATCGGTCTAAATATGAATTCAACAGCTGTTATTATTGGAGCCATGTTAATTTCACCTCTCATGACACCGATTGTTGGACTGGGATTCGGTTTAGCTATTTTTGATACGCGTTTAATCAAGCAATCTCTAGAGGTTTTATTGACTCAAGTGTTGGTCAGTTTGCTTGTCTCGACTCTGTATTTCTGGATTTCTCCCTTGTCTTATGCAAGTAGCGAGTTGATCGCACGAACCTCTCCAACCATTTGGGATGTTCTCATTGCTATTGCTGGTGGGATTGCTGGTGTGATCGGTTCAAGGAAAAAAGAAGCAAACAATATCGTGCCAGGAGTAGCCATTGCTACAGCTTTGATGCCGCCTATCTGTACTGCTGGCTATGGTTTAGCTAATGGGAATGTACGATTTTTATTGGGGGCTCTCTATCTTTTCTTGATCAACTGTGTCTTTATCATGCTAGCCAACATTGTTGGAACAAGAATTTTGATGAGAAAATCTCCCTTAAGTTCATTTAAAGAGCTAAACATTAAAATGAGAATTGGCTTGATATCCTTGATTGTATTATTGATTCTTCCAGCTAGTTATTCAGCAGTCACTCTGACGATAGATCAAGCGCGAAAAGAAGGAATCAAACAGTTTGTAGGAAAAGAGTTCGCCAATCACACGGTCATCAATCAAGTCTACAAGTCAAGGAACAATGAATTGGTCTTGACGGTTGTTGGAGATCCGATTTCAGAAGAAGAATTAGAAACGCTCCACCAAAAACAAGCCTCTTACGG
This sequence comes from Streptococcus oralis subsp. dentisani, assembly GCF_002860905.1. Lineage (GTDB taxonomy): Bacteria > Bacillota > Bacilli > Lactobacillales > Streptococcaceae > Streptococcus > Streptococcus oralis_BA. The sequence continues at coordinate 170,273 of NZ_PKIG01000003.1, forward strand.
TATTCAATCTGTTCAATTGAAAGTCAATCAAGTTCATAATTCGACAAAACTAGACAGTGATTCGACCAAGGAATTTTATGAAACCATTAACAAGTATATCGATCAAAAACTCTCTGAAAAGGATTCACAAAAAGATCTCGTAAAAGAAAATGAAGCAGACAAGGAATGAGGATATTGACCTTGTCTAACTCATGAAAGCAAATCTTGTGTGGTGGTTTGATCAATCACTACTAGCTCGGGTTAAATAATACTCTTCGAAAATCAAATTAAAACCACGTCAGCGTCGCCTTACCGTACTCAAGTACAGCTTGCGGCTAGCTTCCTAGTTTGCTTTTTGATTTTCATTGAGTAAAAATATAAAAAGCAACAGCTGTTTCAGTTGTTGCTTTTTCTGGCTCTGAAAAATGTTTCTCAGACTGTGATTGTTTTATTTCTCAACGCGTGATTTGTTGGCGATATCAGCTAGGATAGCTTGAACAAAATCATCTACTGAGACAGTTTGTGTTTCTTTTTGGCCGTAGCGACGAACGTTGACTGTTCCGTCTTCCATTTCCTTGTCCCCAACGATTAATTGGTAAGGAATCTTGCTTGTTTGTGAAGCACGGATCTTGAACTGCATTTTTTCATTGCGCTCATCTACATCTGCACGGACACCACGGTCACGGAGTTTCTTAGCTACTTCCCATGCGTAGTCTACGTGTTTTTCGTTAGATACTGGGATGAGGGTTACTTGGTGAGGTGCAAGCCATGTTGGGAAGGCTCCCTTGTAGTTCTCAATCAAGATAGCTGTGAAGCGCTCCATAGTAGAGATTACACCACGGTGAATCATGACTGGACGGTGTTCTTCGCCATCAGCTCCGATGTATTTAAGGTCGAAGCGCTCTGGAAGCAAGAAGTCAAGCTGGATAGTAGAAAGAGTTTCTTCTTTTCCAAGGGCTGTCTTAACTTGAATATCCAATTTTGGTCCGTAGAAGGCTGCTTCACCTTCGGCTTCAAAGTAGTCCACGCCCATTTCATCAAGAGCTGCACGAAGCATAGTTTGGGCATTTTCCCACATCTCATCGTTGTCAAAGTACTTGTGAGTATCTTGAGGGTCACGAAGAGAGAGACGGAAGCGGTATTCAGTCAAGTTGAAATCTTCATAAACATCAATAATCAACTGAAGGGCACGCTGGAATTCTTCTTGGATTTGTTCTGGAGTAACGAAGAGGTGACCGTCGTTGAGTGACATTTCACGTACACGTTGAAGACCAGTGAGGGCACCAGATTTTTCATAACGGTGCATCATACCGATTTCAGCGATACGGATCGGCAACTCACGGTAAGAGTGAACATGGTGTTTGAAGACTTGGATGTGGTGCGGACAGTTCATTGGACGAAGGACAAATTCTTCCCCGTCACCCATGTCCATAGTTGGGAACATGTCTTCTTGGTAATGATCCCAGTGACCAGAAGTCTTGTAAAGCTCAACAGAAGCAAGTGGTGGAGTGTAAACGTGTTGGTAGCCAGAAGCCAACTCCTTGTCTACGATGTAGCGTTCCAACTCACGACGAATAGTCGCACCATTTGGCAACCAGAATGGAAGTCCTTGACCAACCTCTTGGGAAATCATAAAGAGGTCAAGCTCTTTACCAAGTTTACGGTGGTCACGTTCCTTAGCTTCTTCACGCATTTGGAGGTAGTTTTTCAAGTCTTTCTTGTCAAACCAAGCTGTACCATAGATACGTTGCATCATAGCGTTGTCGCTATTTCCACGCCAGTAAGCACCTGCTACATGGAGAAGGTGGAAGATTTGGATGCGGCCTGTTGATGGGACGTGAGGGCCACGGCAAAGGTCTACATATTCACCCTGACGATAGATAGTCAAACCACCTTCGTCTTCTGAGTGTTCTTCAATCAATTCCAACTTGTAAGGGTCATTTTTGAAGATTTCACGTGCCTCGTCTTTAGTCACTTCTTCACGGATTGATGGGAAGTTTTCTTTGACGATTTTTTGCATTTCTTCTTCGATACGAGGAAGGTCTTCGTTAGAGATTTGACCAGCTGTGTTGTCAGTATCGTAGTAGAAGCCGTCTTCGATGGCTGGACCAACTCCCAAGTGAATGTCTGGGAAAAGACGACGAGCTGCTTGGGCGAACAAGTGAGCTGCTGAGTGACGCAAGATTGGAAGGGCATCTTCGTGATCAGGTGTCACGATTTCGATGCTTCCATCTTCAGTGATAGCACGAGTAGTGTCAATGAGTTTGCCGTTGAATTTACCAGCCAAGGCCTTTTTAGCTAGGGAATTGCTGATAGATTGGGCAATTTCAAAAGTAGTAACGCCAGATTCGAATTCACGAACAGCGCCATCTGGGAAAGTAATGTTAATCATGATGTTCTCCTTACTTATATTATTGACGAATGTGTTAACCCTATTCTGAAAACAGGGACAGAGGATTGTGAAAGATAGAAAAACAAAAAGCGACATCCTCAAAAGGACGTCGCAACGTGGTTCCACCTTCATTTATGTTCCTCAAAAGAGAGGGACACCTCTGATTGGCTCTAACGTGGCCACCGTTTTATGTTTTCATAAAAAACTCAAGAGTAGTATCAGTTTAGGCTCTCTATGCGTTTCCAGCAACCACGCACTCTCTAGTAGAAAGGGACTAAGTGACTTGTCTCTATGGATTATTATAGCATGATTGTGAGATTTTTCAAGGATTTTGTGAAAGTTTTTTGTTTTTCATTTTTGTAGAATATGCTTGATGCCAATACCGGAAGCCATGCCCACCAGAGCCAAGGTTTCATAGATTAGCAAGTAAATTAGTATAAACTCACCAAAGGTTATGATAGTAAAGCAAAAGAGCAGTCCGTTACCAATTAACCACCAAAGTGAGAAACGGAAACGGTAGCTATAGAGTAACGATACAATCAAGATTACCAGAGGTGTAAAGAAGAGAAGATTGTTTATATAGAGTCCCTTGAGTGTAAGGGGGTCAGAAACAACTAGCAAGAACAACTCATAAAGTGGCCAATACCAATAAAAGAAGAATATGACCAGATAGTAGGGGATATGGGGATAGAATCTAGGCATGATAATTGCCTCGTTTAAAAAAACAGATAACTTAGATTTCTTGCTATGATTATTATAGCATCTTTAAAACAAGAAAGTAAATCTGTTGACAAAGAAGTTAGTTATTGGTAGAATAGGGATTGTCGTAAAGACAAATAACTTCTTCTTGGTTACAGGCATGCCAACCTGTCACTCGGATGAAGCCAAATAAAAAGGAGAAACATCATGGCAATCTCAAAAGAGAAAAAAAATGAAATCATCGCACAATATGCACGTCACGAAGGTGATACAGGTTCAGTAGAGGTTCAAGTTGCTGTCCTTACTTGGGAAATCAACCACCTTAACGAACACATCAAACAACACAAAAAAGACCACGCTACTTACCGTGGATTGATGAAGAAAATCGGTCGCCGTCGTAACTTGCTTGCATACTTGCGTAAAAACGACGTTAACCGTTACCGTGAGTTGATCAACTCTCTAGGACTTCGTCGCTAATCTTGCGTCTAAACCGTTTCTATACTTCGTTGGCTTCGGCTCGATGTACCATTAGTACAATCTTCGCCTCGTCGCCTAGTCTATAAACGATTTATCCAGCAAGAATTATGATGCTAAGGGCGTCAAAAATCCGTATGAAAATAGGGAAAGGACACCGTGTTCGATGAACACAAGGAGTTTCATCTTTTTCACTAGGATTTTAGCCCGGGCTCAAATCAGCTCTCTGATTTTCAGAGGGCTTTTTTATTGAGGTTTTATCGGTCACAATTTTGGAGACTACAAAAACACATTGGCTTTGCCAGCAGCTGGAGAGCGAGTTTTATCGGTCACAATTTTGGAGACTACAAAAACCTCAAATGGTATCAGCTAATTACACCATAAGGGTGCGTAGCTACTCGGCTTTTCAAGCCGAGTAGCTGTCTGCAAGCCCCTTCGGAGAGCCCACACTTTACGAAGTAAAGTATAGTATGTTATACTTTACATGGAAGTAGTCACCGAATTCCAGTTAGAAATTACTTTGTAACTACGTTTTGAGGAGGAGTAAAATGCTTTCCTATGTTCGAAATTACCCACTAGCGATAGCTAAATTAATGTGTCTGTGCTCTCCTAAAATCTGCTGATTTATTACTGACTAATACAGGAGGGTTTTTTATGGGACAGACAATCATATCTGCTATTGGTGTTTATATTTCCACCAGTATCGATTATTTAATTATTTTATTTATTTTATTTGCACAGCTATCACAGAATAAACAAAAATGGCATATTTATGCGGGGCAATATCTAGGCACAGGCTTACTTGTAGGGGCGAGTTTAGTTGCTGCTTATGTCGTTAATTTCGTGCCTGAAGAATGGATGGTTGGATTGCTTGGTTTAATCCCTATCTATTTAGGGATTCGCTTTGCAATTGTTGGAGAAGGTGAGGAAGAAGAGGAAGAAGAGGAAGAAATTATTGAAAGATTAGAACAAAGCAAGGCAAATCAACTGTTTTGGACAGTTACATTGCTAACAATTGCGTCTGGCGGAGATAATTTAGGTATCTATATACCTTATTTTGCTTCATTAGATTGGTCACAGACCCTCGTGGCCTTGCTTGTGTTTGTAATCGGCATAATTATCTTATGCGAGATTAGTCGGGTGTTATCCTCTATTCCCTTAATATTCGAGACAATTGAAAAATACGAGCGAATCATTGTGCCCTTAGTATTCATTCTACTTGGACTATACATCATGTATGAAAATGGCACGATAGAGACTTTTCTGACCGTGTAGATTTTTTTGTTTCACTAGGATTTTAGCCCGAGCTCAAATCAGCTCTCTGACTTCAGAGGGCTTTTTATGTTGTCACCTTACCTCGATATGCTCAAGTATTATCTTTGGTTACGGTTCCTAGCACTGTAAGACCAACTATATTTATTTTTCTCATCTTGTTCCATTGTTGAAAATATGGTATACTTTTCATGAGAATTTTCTAAATTTTTAAGATTCTATCAAAGGAGGTTTGCATGCTTTCCAAATTTTCTGGAAGCCGACAAGACCAGCAATTTGTGTTACTTTTAGTTGTTTTGCTAGGTATTTTAGGGATTTCTCTCTTTCTAGCAGTTTCAATGGGATCTGTTGCAATTGATCTAGGAGATACCTATCGGATTATTTTGAGCAGGTTGGGATTTCCTCTTGAGATAGGAGAGGTTTCCAAGTCAACTCTTGCCATTGTATGGAACATGAGATTCCCTCGAGTATTGTTAGGTCTGATAGTAGGAGCAGGCCTTTCTATGTGTGGTAGCGTGATGCAGTCTACAGTGAACAATCCTATCGCAGAACCTTATGTCTTAGGAATCTCTGCGGGTGCAACTTTAGGGGCAACCTTGAGCATCATTCTTGGTTTAAAAGTGATGATTAGCCTTGGAGCTTTTCTTGGAGCTATTTTGGCAACAATTGCTGTTCTCATCATTGCCTCTATGCAGGGAAGGATGACGACTTCTAGTCTGATCTTATCAGGAACGGTGGTCAATGCTCTCTTTCTGGCTTTTTCAAACTTTATTATCTCAGTTGGCGCTAATGCGGACAGTGTGATGACCATTAAGTTTTGGACAATGGGCTCGCTCGCTGGGACTTCCTGGGCAGACTTGGTCCTGCCAACTATAGTAGTAGGAATGGCCTTTCTATTTTTCTCTACCCAGTATCGTGTTTTTAATGCGATGATGATGGGAGATGAGGCTGCTTTAACTTTGGGGATTCCCTTACGCTTTTATTGGTATCTTTATGTGACCATGGTGGCTGTGCTAACAGCAGTATTAGTGGCAACCTGTGGGATTATTGGATTTGTCGGTCTGATTACTCCACATTTAGCTCGAGGATTAGTAGGAACGAATTATAAGAGGCTTTTTCCTGTTGCAACCTTGCTAGGTGCCCTTTTTGTCGTCTGGGCAGATGTACTCTCTCGTGTCATTATTCCAAATGCAGAGCTTCCTATTGGTATTTTCACAGCCTTAGTAGGTGCTCCCTTCTTTATCTACATTGTTGGAGGTAGGCGAAGGGAGGTGAGGGTCTGATATGGACTTGATTTGTCAGGATATCCATTTTGGACTAGGAGAGAAAAAAATCCTCAAGGGAGTTTCTCTTAAGGTTGAAGGGCATCAATTTCACACGATACTAGGACCAAATGGAAGCGGGAAAACCAGTCTACTTAAACTCCTCTATCGTCAGGAAAAGGCGGACAAAGGCTTGATAAGCCTAGATGGAAAGCCGCTGGAGCATTGGTCACTCAAAGAAACAGCCAAGCAAATGGCAGTTGTCACCCAGTTTAACCAGCTGCAGTTTGATTGTACAGTTGAGGAACTCGTCTTGCTGGGAAGAACTCCCCACCTCTCTTTTTTACAGAAGGAAAGGGAAAGAGATTATGCTCTCGTTCAAGATGCCCTCGTTAAGGTGGATATGCTTGAGAAGAAAACTCGTCTCTATTCGTCTCTGTCAGGGGGAGAGAAACAGCGAGTCTTATTAGCCCGTGCCTTAGCTCAAGAACCGACTCTCTTGCTCCTGGACGAACCAACCAATCACCTGGATATCAAGTATCAGCTAGACTTGTTGGCCATTGTGAAGGAGCTTAAGGTCAATGTTCTAGCTGTCCTGCATGATATTCAACTTGCTTGTCGCTATTCGGATTATCTCTATCTGATGAAAGAGGGAGAAATCCTTTACCAAGGGACTCCAAAGGAGACTATCACCCCTGAGTCATTGCAAACTGTATACGGAGTTCAAAGTCAGGTTACTTGGACCGAGGACCAGCAAGCCATGATTCACTATTTATAAGAATGAAAAGGAAAACAAGATGAAAAAAACACTAAGCATTTTACTCGTAACAGTAGCTACCTTAACTTTGGCAGCTTGTGGTAACACTACTACAGAAAAAGCTACCACACAATCAAGCGCAGAAACAAGTCAAAAGGCCAGCACAGAGACGACTTATCCGTTAACGGTCAAGACCTATGATGCTAAAGGAAATGAAGTAGAACAAGTTTTTGACAAGGCACCTGAAAAAGTAATCACCAACAATCTTTCAACCACTGAAATCTTATTGGAGTTGGGGTTGAAGGATAAAATTGTTGGTATGCTCAATCCAGACAATGCTGTGACGGACAAATACAAGGACGCGATTGCGACTATTCCTCAAATTGGGGATAAAAAAACAGTCTCACAAGAGACAGTCCTTTCTTATGAGCCAGACGCTGTGATGGGTCGAAACATGATGTTTTCTGAAAAATCCTTGGGGACAGTTAGCACTTGGAATGAAAACAAAATCCCAGTTTATACGCAAAAAGCTTCTCTCTCAACAATTCAGCAAGATTTGGGAAATATCGTAGAAGATGTCAAAAATCTAGGAATGATTTTTAATGTTCAGGACAAGGCTAATGAATACGCAGCGCAATTACAAGCTAAAATCGACGCTGTTAAGAAAGCAAACCCAGCAAGTCAAGGTGAAAAGAAAAAGGCTTTGATTATGGTTGCTTATAATGATGAAACTTTCGGTGCCTACAAGTCTGCTTTGCAAGAAAGTTTGCTGAACCAACTTGGTTATACAAACGTTGCTACGGGGACATCAGGCTTGACCTTGGAAAATCTCGTGTCAATGGATCCTGAATTGATTATCTATGTAACCAGCGATCGCAATAAAAAATTGGATGAAAAAGCAGTAGAGTTGATGAAGGCAAATGCTGTTTTGGAAAGCGTTCCTGCTATTAAGAATCAAAAAATCATGACTATTTCTTACGATGAATTGATGGACTATGGTCCAGCAGTGATTGATTCCCTTGAGAAAATCAATGACTTTATCAATAAATAATGAGTTTGATTGGGAAGGAATCCAAGTCAAAATCAGCCTTCCCTCTAACTATGCCCCCAATCAAACCTATCCGGCTATTTTATTGAATGATGGGAACTTGGACTTCTTATCGTCCCTTTCTGAATCTGTGATTTTAGTGAGCTTGACCTCTAAAAATCGCTTAGACGACTATACTCCATGGAAGGCATCGGCTCTGAGAGATGGAGCTCCAGATTTTGGGGGTCAGGCCAACGCCTATCATGATGATTTGTTTGGAGGTCTTTTAGACAAGTTGCAGTCGCTTTATCGCCTGGACGAAACTCGCCTTGCCTATGGAGGCTACTCACTAGGTGGTTTGGCGGCAGTCTACAGTCTTTTCGGTTTTGACAAGGTTTCCTGTGTCTTTTCGATCTGCGGTTCCTTTTGGTATCCTGATTTTGTGATTTACTGCAAGGAAGAAAATGTGAAAAATTTGGACTGTTTGCTGTATTTACAGAATGGTCAAACAGAAGGAGCACACCATACTAATCGCTTGGCTCAAGCACCAGCCTATGCTGAGCAGATCCATACCAGTCTTCAGAAATGCTATCCGAACGGCCAGTTTGTCTTTGATCCTTATGGACACCATGAACAAGTAGCTGAACGATTCCTAGCTTTTTCCAGCTGGTTGGCCCAAAAATGGAAAATCGAATAAAAGATTTATCCCTTGGATTTTGCCAAGGGATTGTTGTATTTATTTAAGCAAGTTTTTCTCTCTTTTTATCTGGATTCCAGACGAAGCTTGCGATAAAGCTAAAGATGATGGTTAGGATAGCGAGGATAATGGCAAGGATGAGGGCAGGGATGCGGATAAACCACCATAGTGGGTTTGGTTTTTTATCATTGTGCCATTGTTTCGTTTCTTGGTCCAGACGTTGGAATTCTGTTTGGATTCGATTGGCGACTGTTTCAATGCCTTCATCATTCATTTTCTTGATATCTGAGATATCTATTGGATTTCCAAAGTTCATATCGACACGCTCGCGGCTAACTAAGCCCTTCAAAGTCATGGGACCTGTGTAGGTAACCGGCATGATACGGACCTTGGCCATTTTGGCAATCAGAGCTACGCCACCCTTGACATCGTTTGAGTGACGGCTCCCACTTGGAAACATGATGAGGGAGCGATCACTTTTTTTAAGGACGTTGATAGGGTATTTGATGGCAGAAGCGCTAGGATTTTCACGGTCGATAGGAAAGGCGCCACACATACGAATCCACCAGCCAAAGATACGGTTGGTAAAGAGCTCTTTTTTGGCCATAAAGATAAATTGTTTTGGCTTGGTCGCAAAGGCCATGTAAACAGGATCCCACCAGGTACGGTGAGGCGCAACCAAAATATAATTTTCATCTTGATTAGGAATTTTATCAGTATTATGATAGTGGGCATTGCCATTGATGGACCATAGGAGCAAGACAACCAATCCACGTAAATAAGTATAAAACATGCGATCTCCTTCGATTATTTTCTTGTTATTATTATACCTTATCAAAGGAGGGCTGGCAAACTTTTCCCATGACTAGGTGCATATTTGGGATGAGATTAGAATTCTTTTAGAAAAAATGATATGATAAAACTTATGGATAAAAATAAGATTATGGGATTAACCCAAAGAGAAGTCAAGGAAAGACAGGCTAAGGGCTTGGTCAATGATTTTACTGCATCGGCCAGTACTAGCACTTGGCAAATCGTTAAACGAAATGTCTTTACCCTTTTTAACGCTTTGAACTTTGCCATTGCTTTGGCCCTTGCCTTCGTGCAGGCTTGGAGCAATCTGGTCTTCTTTGCTGTTATCTGCTTTAACGCTTTTTCTGGGATTGTGACCGAGCTGCGGGCCAAACACATGGTGGACAAGCTCAATCTCATGACCAAGGAAAAGGTCAAAACCATTCGTGATGGTCAAGAAGTGGCTCTGAATCCTGAAGAATTGGTGTTAGGAGATGTCATTCGTCTGTCTGCAGGAGAGCAGATTCCTAGTGATGCCTTGGTTTTGGAAGGCTTTGCGGAAGTCAATGAAGCCATGTTGACGGGGGAAAGTGATTTGGTGCAAAAGGAAGTGGATGCCTTGCTTTTGTCAGGAAGTTTCTTAGCCAGTGGGGCAGTTTTAGCTCAAGTTCACCATGTCGGTGCAGACAACTATGCTGCCAAACTCATGCTGGAAGCCAAGACCGTTAAACCTATTAACTCCCGTATCATGAAATCGCTGGACAAGCTAGCTGGTTTTACTGGGAAGATTATCATTCCCTTTGGTTTAGCTCTCTTGCTAGAAGCCTTGATGTTGAAAGGTCTGCCTCTCAAGTCATCCGTTGTAAATTCGTCGACAGCCCTGCTGGGAATGTTGCCTAAGGGAATTGCCCTTTTGACCATTACTTCGCTCTTGACAGCGGTGATTAAGTTGGGCTTGAAAAAGGTCTTGGTTCAGGAAATGTACTCTGTTGAGACCTTGGCGCGCGTGGATATGCTCTGTCTGGACAAGACAGGCACCATCACCCAAGGAAAGATGCAGGTGGAGGCTGTTCTTCCTTTGACCGAAGAGTATGGAGAGTCAGCGCTTGCTAGCATCTTGGCCAGCTATATGGCCCATAGTGAGGATAAAAATCCAACAGCTCAAGCCATTCGCCAGCGTTTCCAAGGTCAGGTAGTCTATCCTATGATCTCTAATCTGCCTTTCTCAAGCGACCGCAAGTGGGGAGCTATGGAATTGGAAGGTTTGGGGACAGTTTTCTTAGGTGCGCCTGAGATGTTGCTGGACTCTGAAGCCCCAGAAGCCAGGGAGGCCTTGGAGAGAGGGTCACGTGTCTTGGTCTTAGCTCTCAGTCAGGAGAAATTAGACCATCACAAACCACAAAAACCATCTGATATTCAGGCTCTGGCCTTGCTGGAAATCTTGGACCCGATTCGAGAAGGAGCAGCAGAGACGCTGGACTATCTCCGTTCTCAGGAAGTGGGGCTCAAGATTATCTCTGGTGACAATCCAGTTACGGTGTCCAGCATTGCTCAGAAGGCTGGTTTTGCGGACTATCACAGCTATGTAGATTGCTCAAAAATCACGGATGAGGAATTGGTTGCTATGGCTGAGGAGACAGCTATTTTCGGACGTGTTTCCCCTCATCAAAAGAAACTCATCATCCAAACACTGAAAAAAGCAGGGCATACAACAGCTATGACAGGGGACGGTGTCAATGATATCTTGGCTCTTCGTGAGGCGGATTGTTCTATCGTAATGGCGGAGGGAGATCCTGCGACTCGTCAGATTGCAAATCTGGTTCTCTTGAACTCTGACTTTAATGATGTTCCTGAGATTCTCTTTGAAGGTCGTCGGGTGGTCAATAACATTGCCCATATCGCCCCGATTTTCTTGATAAAGACCATCTATTCTTTCTTGCTCGCAGTTATCTGTATCGCTAGTGCTTTACTAGGTCGAACTGAGTGGATCTTGATTTTCCCCTTCATTCCAATCCAGATTACCATGATTGACCAGTTCGTGGAAGGTTTCCCACCATTCGTTCTGACTTTTGAGCGCAATATCAAACCTGTTGAGCCAAACTTCCTCAGAAGATCTATGCTTCGTGCCCTACCAAGCGCTCTCATGGTCGTATTCAGCGTTCTTTTTGTGAAAATGTTTGGAAGTAGCCAAGGTTGGTCTGAGTTAGAAATCACAACCCTCCTCTATTATCTACTTGGGTCTATCGGTTTCTTATCTGTATTTAGAGCCTGCATGCCATTTACCCTCTGGCGTGTCCTCTTGATTGTTTGGTCAGTAGGAGGCTTCCTAGCTACAGCTCTCTTCCCAAGAATTCAAAAATTACTTGAAATTTCGACCTTAACAGGACAAACATTACCTGTTTATGGTGTCATGATGTTGGTCTTTATCGTGATTTTCATCCTGACTAGTCGCTATCAAGCCAGAAAATAAAGAAAGGCTGCAATCTGTGGATTGCGGTCTTTTTAAGTACAAGATTGCTAGCTGAAATGTGGTATAATAAGAGGTAATAGAGTTTTGGAAAGTGAGAGAAGATGATTTCAAAGAGATTAGAATTGGTGGCTTCCTTTGTGCCACAGGGAGCCATTTTGCTAGATGTGGGAAGTGACCATGCTTATCTGCCTATTGAGTTGGTCGAAAGAGGACAAATCAAAAGTGCCATTGCAGGTGAGGTGGTGGAAGGTCCCTACCAATCTGCAGTCAAAAATGTTGAGGCGCACGGCCTAAAGGAGAAAATCCAGGTTCGTTTAGCCAATGGCTTGGCAGCTTTTGAAGATGCAGACCAAGTGTCTATCATTACCATTGCTGGTATGGGTGGTCGTTTGATTGCCAGAATTTTAGAAGAAGGCTTGGACAAGTTAGCTAATGTAGAACGATTGATCCTCCAGCCCAATAATCGTGAAGACGACTTGCGCATTTGGTTACAAGAGAACGGATTTCAAATTGTAGCTGAAAGGATCTTAGAAGAAGCTGGCAAGTTTTACGAGATTTTGGTGGTGGAAGCAGGACAAATGAAGCTATCAGCCAGTGATGTTCGCTTTGGACCTTTCTTGTCCAAAGAAATCAGTCCAGTCTTTGTCCAAAAATGGCAAAAAGAAGCTGTTAAGCTAGAATTTGCCCTTAACCAAATTCCAGAAAAAAATCTGGAGGAACGTCAAGTTCTAGTAGATAAAATTCAAGCCATCAAGGAGGTTCTCCATGCTAGCAAGTGAAGTCATTAAATGTTATGAAGACTTTTGTCCGCAAGAATTTTCCATGGAGGGGGATAGTCGTGGTCTGCAAATCGGCACTTTGGACAAGGATATCCAAAGAGTCATGGTGGCCCTCGACATTCGTGAAGAAACAGTGGCTGAAGCCATTGAAAAGGGTGTGGACTTGATTATTGTCAAGCACGCGCCGATTTTCCGTCCTATCAAGGATTTGGTAGCTAGCCGTCCACAAAATAAGATTTACATTGATCTGATAAAGCATGACATCGCAGTTTATGTCAGCCATACCAATATTGACATTGTTGAAAATGGTCTCAATGATTGGTTCTGTCAGATGCTAGGTATCGAGGAGACGACTTACCTACAGGAGACAGGTCCAGAACGTGGAATTGGTCGTATTGGAAATGTCCAGCCTCAGACATTTGGAGAATTGGCCCAGAATGTCAAGAAAGTCTTTGGTCTAGATAGTCTTCGAATGGTGCATTATCAAGAGAGTGATTTGCAGAAGTCTATTTCAAGAGTGGCCATCTGTGGTGGTAGCGGGCAGTCTTTCTATAAGGATTCTTTAGCTAAAGGAGCGGATGTCTATATCACTGGTGACATTTACTACCATACTGCCCAGGATATGTTGTCTGATGGCTTGTTGGCATTGGATCCAGGTCACTATATCGAAGTGCTTTTTGTGGAAAAAATTGCAGAGCTTCTTAATCAATGGAAAGAGGAAAAAGGCTGGGAACTAGAGATTTTACCTAGTCAAGCATCGACCAATCCTTTCCACCATATCTAGTTAGAAAGTGAAAACAATGAAAAAAGTTGCCATTATCGGAGCAGGGATTGTGGGAGCAACAGCTGCCTACTACCTCTCGAAAGAAAGTGACCTAGAGGTGACCGTCTTTGACCATGGACAAGGTCAGGCTACCAAGGCCGCAGCAGGAATTATCAGTCCTTGGTTTTCCAAACGCCGCAATAAGGCCTGGTACAAGATGGCGCGCTTGGGGGCTGATTTTTATGTGGATTTGTTGGCTGATTTAGAAAAGTCAGGGCAAGAAATCGACTTTTACCAACGTTCGGGAGTCTTTCTCCTGAAAAAGGATGAAACTAAGTTGGAAGAACTCTATCAACTATCCCTCCAGCGTAGAGAAGAATCTCCCTTGATAGGCCAGTTAGCCATTTTGAACCAAGCATCAGCAAATGAATTATTCCCTGACTTGCAGGGATTTGACCACCTGCTCTATGCTTCTGGTGGAGCGAGAGTAGATGGTCAGCTTTTGGTCACTCGTTTGCTGGAAGCCAGTCAGGTCAAGCTGGTCAAAGAAAAAGTGAGTCTGAATCCTCTATCATCAGGCTACCAGATTGGTGAAGAGGTGTTTGATCAGGTTGTTTTGGCAACGGGAGCTTGGTTGGGACAGTTATTAGAGACTTTAGGTTATGAAGTAGATGTTCGTCCCCAAAAGGGGCAACTCCGAGATTATCAACTTGCCCAAGACATGGAATCTTATCCTGTGGTTATGCCAGAAGGGGAGTGGGATTTGATTCCTTTTGCAGGTGGGAAATTATCCCTAGGCGCTACTCATGAAAATGACATGGGATTTGATTTGACGGTAGATGAAACCTTACTCCAACACATGGAGGAAGCAGCCTTACCTCACTACCCAACCTTGGCAGAAGCGAAATCATCTGGTGAGCGTGTGGGAATCCGTGCCTATACTAGTGATTTCTCTCCTTTCTTTGGACAAGTGCCAGAATTGGCAGGTGTCTATGCAGCCAGTGGACTAGGTTCATCAGGCCTCACAACTGGTCCTATCATTGGCTACCATCTAGCTCAACTGGTTCAAGGAAAGGAATTGACCTTGGACCCAGCAAACTACCCAATTGAAAACTATGTCAAACGAGTAAAAAGCGAATAATACTCAATGAAAATCAAAGAACAAACTAGGAAACTAGCCGCGGGTTGCTCAAAGCACTGCTTTGAGGTTGTGGATAGAACTGACGAAGTCAGTAACCATACCCATGGCAAGGCGACGTTGATGTGGTTTGAAGAGATTTTCGAAGAGTATAAGCATTTTACTGAAATTTTAGCCTCCCCTCTAGGATGGTAAATGACATTCCCTATCAAAAATGGTAAAATAAGAAAAAAATCCGAGAATCGAGGGAAGAAGATGCAAGAAAAGATTTTGGTAACGGGTGGAGCAGGTTTTATCGGAACCCACACTGTTATTGAGTTAATCCAAGCAGGTCATCAGGTTGTTGTGGTGGATAACCTTGTTAATAGTAACCGTAAAAGTTTAGAAGTTGTTGAGAGAATTACAGGAGTTGAAATTACTTTTTATGAGGCTGATATCCGTGATACAGATACTCTTCGTGACATTTTCAAACAAGAAGAACCAACTGGTGTCATTCACTTTGCTGGTTTGAAGGCTGTTGGCGAATCAACACGTATCCCTCTTGCCTACTATGACAACAATATTGCTGGAACTGTTAGCCTTTTGAAAGCCATGGAAGAAAACAACTGTAAAAACATCATTTTCAGTTCTTCTGCGACAGTTTACGGAGATCCGCACACAGTGCCCATCTTGGAAGATTTCCCACTTTCAGTGACTAATCCATATGGTCGTACCAAGCTCATGCTAGAGGAAATTTTGACCGATATTTACAAAGCAGACTCAGAATGGAATGTGGTCTTGCTTCGTTATTTCAACCCAATCGGAGCTCATGAAAGTGGAGACCTAGGAGAAAATCCAAACGGTATTCCAAACAACCTCTTGCCATATGTGACTCAAGTAGCCGTTGGGAAATTAGAGCAAGTGCAAGTATTTGGAGACGATTACGATACGGAAGACGGAACTGGTGTTCGTGACTATATCCACGTTGTCGATTTGGCTAAGGGTCACGTTGCAGCTCTGAAAAAAATCCAAAAGGATTCAGGTCTAAACGTTTATAACCTTGGAACTGGTAAAGGCTATTCTGTTCTTGAAATTATCCAAAACATGGAAAAAGCAGTGGGACGCCCAATTCCTTATCGCATCGTAGAACGTCGCCCAGGTGATATTGCAGCCTGCTACTCAGACCCAGCAAAAGCCAAAGCAGAACTTGGTTGGGAAGCAGAACTAGATATCACCCAAATGTGTGAAGACGCATGGCGTTGGCAAAGCAAGCATCCAAATGGATTTGAAGACTAAGATGGTGATGTCAATCATTGTCCCCTGTTTAAACGAAGAGGAAGTACTTCCTCTTTTTTATCAGGCTTTGGAAGCACTGCTTCCAGAATTGGAAACAGAAATCGAGTATGTCTTTGTCGATGATGGATCGAGTGATGGGACCTTGGAACTATTAAAGGCCTATCGGGAGCAAAATTCAGCAGTGCATTATCTTTCTTTCTCTCGAAATTTTGGTAAAGAAGCAGCCCTCTATGCAGGTCTGCAGTATGCGACAGGAGATCTGGTGGTGGTGATGGATGCAGACCTCCAAGATCCTCCTAGTATGCTACTTGAGATGAAGGCTTTACTGGACCAGAATGCAGACTTGGACTGTGTAGGGACACGCAGAACCAGTCGGGAGGGAGAACCCTTCTTTCGCAGTTTCTGTGCTGATCTCTTTTACCGCCTTATGCAAAAAATCAGTCCAGTAGCCCTGCCGTCAGGTGTTCGTGATTTTCGCATGATGAGAAGATCAGTAGTCGATGCTATTTTAAGTTTGACCGAATCCAATCGTTTTTCAAAGGGACTATTTGCCTGGGTAGGTTTTAAAACCTACTATCTGGATTATCCAAATGTCGAAAGGCAGGCTGGCAAGACCAGTTGGAGTTTTAGGCAGCTCTTTTTCTACTCCATGGAAGGGATTGTTAATTTCTCAGATTTTCCTTTGATTATAGCCTTTGTAGCAGGTCTTCTATCTTGTTTTATTTCTCTCCTCATGACCTTTTTTGTTGTGGTTCGGACCCTTATTTTGGGCAATCCGACATCGGGTTGGACCTCTCTGATGGCTGTCATTCTCTTTCTTGGAGGCATTCAACTCTTGACCATTGGGATTCTCGGCAAGTACATCAGTAAGATTTATCTAGAGACTAAAAAAAGACCACTTTATCTTATCAAAGAAAAAAGTGATCTTCCTATTTTAACCGAAAAAAATAGAGAGAAAAGACTATAATTTTACATGGAAATATGCTAAACTAGAAGGAGTGGATTACCGCCATTGATTTAGGATTCCTGGTTTCCAATCAGGGCGCGAGTTGGGCAGTTTTTAATAGCCTCTAAGACGTCTTGACTAGGAGAAATTTCTTTTTCCAGTTGATCAGGATCATCGTAAAAACGCACGATTCCATTATCGTGGTAATCAAATAAATCAGAATAAGTTTGGCAAAGCCCACAGGCAATGCAACGTTCAGGTATAAGTGTGATTTTCATATTTATATTGTAATAAGAAAAGTAAAAAAAAACAAGGAGTAAGATATGGCAAAAGAACCGTGGCAAGAAGATATTTATGAAAATCAAGAGGAAACAAGAACACAACGCCATAATCGAGAACAAGGTGGAGGAGTCATTGCTAATCGTATCTTAACTATTTTAGCAAGTATTTTCTTTGTGATTGTAGTTGTGATGATTATTGTTCTGATCTATCTATCATCGGGTGGGAGTAATCGCACAGCAGCCTTGAAAGATTTTCATGATTCTGATGCAAATGTAGTACAGATTTCATCTTCTAGTAGTTCCCATCCTGAACAGAGTTCAGAATCTTCTTCTGAACACTCGGAGGAAGCTACAGATCCAGAAGGGACGACAAAAGTCTTAGCTGGAGAAGGAGAAGCAGCCATTGCCGCTCGCGCTGGGATTTCGATTGCTCAGTTAGAAGCCTTAAATCCTAGTCATATGGCTACAGGGTCTTGGTTTGCTAATCCAGGTGATGTTGTTAAAATCAAATAGGAGTTGATATGAAAACAATTCAAATTGCTATTGACGGCCCTGCTTCAAGTGGTAAGAGTACGGTCGCAAAGATTATTGCCAAGGATTTTGGTTACACCTATCTAGATACAGGTGCTATGTATCGTGCGGCGACCTATATGGCTCTCAAGAACCAGTTAGGAGTGGAAGAGATTGAGGAGCTTTTAGCCTTGTTGGACCAGCATCCAATCAGTTTTGGACGCTCAGAAACTGGAGAACAGCTTGTCTTTGTAGGGGATGTGGATATTACCCATCCTATTCGTGAAAATGAAGTGACCAATCATGTTTCAGCCATTGCAGCAATTCCTCAAGTACGTGAGAAACTAGTTTCTCTCCAACAAGAGATTGCCCAGCAAGGTGGGATTGTCATGGATGGTCGCGATATTGGGACTGTTGTATTGCCACAAGCAGAATTGAAAATTTTCCTAGTAGCTTCAGTCGATGAGAGAGCAGAGCGCCGTTACAAGGAAAATATTGCCAAGGGAATTGAAACAGACCTTGAAACTCTAAAAGAAGAAATTGCTGCGCGTGACTATAAGGATAGTCATCGTGAGACTTCGCCTCTCAAACAAGCAGAGGATGCTGTCTACCTTGATACAACTGGTTTGAACATTCAAGAAGTAGTTGAAAAAATTAAAGCAGAAGCTGAAAAAAGAATGTAAATATAGAAAAGCCGATAGATTGATATCGGTTTTTTTCTAAATTTGTCAAAATGTTGAATTTAGGGTATAATAGTTGCTGTTCGAGAAATTTTGATTTTCAAAGAATAGTGAATGATTATAAGGAGAAACCATGAACAACCTACCAAATTGCCCACAATGTAACTCAGAGTATGTCTACGAAGACGGTGCCCTACTGGTTTGCCCAGAGTGTGCTCATGAGTGGAATCCTGCTGAAGTTGCAGAAGTAGAAGAAGGTCTTGTCGCTATCGATGCCAACGGAAATAAATTGGCTGACGGTGATACAGTAACTCTCATCAAGGACTTGAAGGTAAAAGGTGCGCCAAAAGATTTGAAACAAGGGACGCGCGTGAAAAATATCCGCATCGTAGAAGGCGACCACAATATCGACTGTAAAATCGATGGCTTTGGCGCTATGAAACTTAAATCAGAGTTTGTGAAGAAAATTTAAGCATGTCAAAGCACTATAAAATAGTATTTTATAGCCGTATCTTCTTGTTTCTAGCGGCTTTTACGGGAGTTTATCTTGAAATCGCCAAGCATGGTGGATTTGGGATGCTTCTCTATTATACGGTTCTGTCAAATCTTTTAGTAGCGATTTTTACGCTCTATCTCCTAAAGGTTATGAGCCGTTTAGGTGAAAACTGGCAAAGACCAAGTCTCTTGCGCTTAAAAGGTGGAGTTACCATGAGTATTATGATTACCTGTGTGATTTACCATTTCCTCTTAGCGCCCATTGCGACTAATTTCTATACTCTGGAAAATTTCCTTTGCCACTATATCGTTCCCCTTTGGTTTTTAGCGGATACCCTCTTTTTTGACAAACAGGGTCAATACAAGATTTGGGATCCAGTTGTGTGGACGATTTTACCCTTGCTGTATATGATTTTTGCTCTTTTTAATGGTTTGGTATTGAAACTAGACATTCCTAATTCTAAGGTTAGTCCTTTCCCTTACTTCTTTTTGAATGTGAACAAGGGTTGGGATATCGTGTTCAAGTGGTGTCTGATTATCTTTGTTGCCTATATGGTGGCAGGATTTATCTTCTACTTTATCAAGCAAATCAAGAGAAAGTCATCCTAAGACACAAGGGATTCATTTTTGAGTTTAAGAAGGAGTCTATATACAAATGAGACTTCTTCTTTTCTTGCTTTTTTTGATAACTATCAAAAAATAGAAGATTAAGAGAAAATATAGAAAGAGATTTCATGAAACAATTTTTAGAACGGGCCAGTATTTTGGCTCTCTCTCTCGTTTTGATCACATCCTTTTCCATCTCGAGTGCCCTGCCAGCCATGTTTGACTATTATCAAGGTTATCCTAAGGAACAAATTGAGCTCTTGGCGAGCTTGCCATCCTTTGGGATCATGATCATGTTACTACTAAATGGTTTCTTAGAAAAAATATTCCCTGAGCGCTTACAGATTAGTTTGGGCTTGCTGATTTTATCACTCAGCGGGACGGCTCCCTTCTGGTATCAAGCCTACCCCTTTGTTTTTGGAACACGGATTCTTTTTGGTTTGGGTGTTGGGATGATCAATGCCAAGGCCATTTCCATTATCAGTGAACGTTATCAAGGAAAAACGCGAATTCAGATGCTAGGGCTACGTGGTTCTGCAGAGGTTGTTGGAGCTTCTCTCATTACCTTGGCAGTCGGTCAGTTATTGGCCTTTGGTTGGACAGCTACTTTCTTAGCCTATAGTGCTGGATTTTTGGTGCTGACCCTTTATCTGCTCTTTGTCCCTTATGGAAAAGAAAAGAAAGAAGTCAAGAAAAAAGCGAAGGAAGCAAGTCGTTTAACTCGAGAAATGAAAGGCTTGATTTTTATCCTAGCTATTGAAGCAGCGGTTGTAGTTTGTACCAATACGGCTATTACCATCCGTATTCCAAGTTTGATGGTGGAAAGAGGACTTGGAGATGCCCAGTTATCTAGTTTTGTTCTTAGTGTCATGCAGTTGATCGGGATTGTGGCTGGGGTGAGTTTTTCTTTCTTGATTTCTATTTTTAAAGAGAAACTGCTCCTCTGGTCTGGTATTACCTTCGGCTTAGGACAAATTGTAATTGCCCTTTCTCCATCCTTGTGGGTGGTAGTGGCAGGAAGCATTCTGGCTGGTTTTGCCTACAGTGTAGCCTTGACGACGGTCTTTCAACTTGTCTCTGAAAGAATTCCAGCTAAACTCCTCAATCAAGCAACTTCATTTGCAGTTTTAGGCTGTAGTTTCGGAGCCTTTACGACTCCATTCATTCTAGGTGCGATTGGCTTAATGACGCACAATGGGATGTTGGTCTTTGCCATTTTAGGATCTTGGTTGATTGTAACCTCTATCTTTGTCATGTACCTACTTCAAAAGAGAGCTTAGGATTGATTCCTAAGTTTTTCTTTTTGTGAATTTTGTACCCATACAGTTGTAAATTTTCTAGCTTGTTACTGTACTATTTTCTTGATAAAATAGAAGTTATGACAAGATACAAAGCAACTATTTCCTATGATGGTTATGCCTTTGCTGGTTTTCAGCGCCAGCCACATGCGCGTAGCGTTCAGGAGGAAATTGAAAAAACCTTGACGAGACTCAATAAAGGGCAAGCCATCACTGTTCACGGTGCTGGTAGAACTGATAGTGGTGTTCATGCATTGGGACAGGTCATTCATTTTGACCTGCCCTATCAAATGGATGAGGAAAAACTTCGCTTTGCCTTGGACACCCAGTCCCCTGAAGATATTGATGTGATTTCGATTGAGCTTGTGGCAGATGATTTTCATTGCCGTTATGCCAAGCATAGCAAGACCTATGAGTTTATTGTGGATAGAGGACGTCCCAAAAATCCTATGCGCCGTCATTATGCCGCTCACTTTCCCTACCCACTTGATGTGGAACGGATGCAGATTGCAATCAAAAAGCTAGAGGGAACCCATGATTTTACCGGTTTTACAGCCTCTGGGACTAGTGTAGAGGATAAGGTTCGCACCATCACAGAAGCTAGTTTAACAGTTGATGAGACAGGCCAATTTTTGACCTTTACCTTTTCAGGAAATGGTTTCTTGTATAAACAGATTCGCAATATGGTGGGGACGCTGCTCAAAATCGGAAATAATCGTATGCCAGTGGAGCAGATTGACCTGATCTTGGAGAAGAAGGACAGGCAACTTGCAGGTCCCACTGCAGCACCAAATGGTTTGTATTTAAAGGAGATTCGTTATGAAGAATAATCGTATTTTAGCACTTTCTGGGAATGATATTTTTAGTGGTGGTGGTTTGTCAGCTGATTTGGCTACCTATACCTTGAACGGCTTGCATGGCTTTGTAGCAGTGACTTGTTTGACAGCCTTGACAGAAAAAGGATTTGAAGTCTTTCCAACTGACGATGCCATTTTTCAACATGAATTAAATAGCTTGAGAGATGTGGAGTTTGGGGGAATTAAGATTGGTCTTCTACCAACTGTCAGTGTGGCTGAGAAAGCATTAGACTTTATCAAGCATCGCCCAGGTGTGCCTGTGGTATTGGACCCTGTCTTGGTCTGCAAGGAAACGCATGATGTGGCTGTTAGTGAGCTCTGCCAAGAGTTGATTCGCTTTTTCCCTTATGTGAGCGTGATTACGCCTAATCTTCCTGAAGCAGAATTATTATCCGGTCAGGAAATCAAAACCTTGGAAGACATGAAAGTTGCAGCGCAGAAATTGCATGAATTAGGAGCGCCAGCAGTCATTATTAAGGGAGGCAATCGACTTAGTCAGGACAAGGCTGTAGATGTCTTTTATGACGGACAAACCTTTACAGTCCTAGAAAATCCTGTCATCCAAGGCCAAAATGCTGGTGCAGGTTGTACCTTTGCCTCAAGCATTGCCAGTCACTTGGTTAAAGGTGATGAACTTTTACCAGCAGTAGAAAGTTCTAAAGCTTTCGTTTATCGTGCCATTGCACAAGCAGATCAATATGGAGTAAGACAATATGAAGCAAACCAAAACAACTAAAATCGCCCTTGTATCTCTCTTAACCGCCCTTTCTGTGGTTCTAGGTTATTTCTTAAAAATTCCAACACCGACAGGTATTTTAACTCTTTTAGATGCGGGTGTCTTCTTTGCGGCCTTTTACTTTGGTAGTCGTGAAGGGGCTGTAGTCGGAGGACTAGCAGGTTTCTTGATTGACCTCTTATCAGGCTACCCTCAATGGATGTTCTTTAGCTTGGTCAACCATGGCTTGCAGGGATTTTTCGCAGGATTTAAAGGAAAAACTCAGTGGTTAGGCCTTATCTTAGCAACGATTGCCATGGTAGGGGGGTACGCCTTGGGTTCTACATTGATGAATGGCTGGGCTGCAGCCCTACCAGAAATCCTACCAAATTTCATGCAAAATATGGTAGGGATGATTGTAGGATTTATCCTTAGTCAAAGTATTAAGAAGATTAAGTAAAGAATCTGGATAAAAGTCTTAAAAATTAGAAAAACGCATAGTATCAGGTGTTGAACCTTGATATTATGCGTTTTATTGTGGGAAGATTTTCGAAGAATATTAATCAAAATAAAGCAAGTCTTTGCTGGTGCTTGTAAAGAGGTCAAAGCCATCCTTGGTAACAACACCACAGTCTTCGATACGAACACCGACTTTACCAGGAATATAGATACCTGGTTCAACAGAGAAGCACATGCCTTCTTCGATGACCATGTCGTTTCCTTCCATGATAGATGGGAATTCGTGGACATCCATACCGATACCGTGACCAAGACGGTGGTTGAAGTACTCGCCGTAACCAGCTTTTTCGATGACCTCACGGGCAGCGCGGTCCACTTCATGGGCAGTCACACCTGGTTTGATAAAGTCAAGAGCAGCTTGTTGGGCTTCGAGGGTCAAGTTGTAAATGTCTTTCTTGAATTGGTCAGGTTTGCCGACAGCGACTGTACGAGTCATATCTGACGCATAGCCGTTGACGAGAACCCCTAGGTCAAAGAGGAGAAGGGCGTTATTTTCGACCTTATTAGCTGCTGGAATACCGTGCGGATTTGCAGCATTATCACCAGTCAAGACCATGGTATCAAAGCTCATTTCATAACCTTCACGTTTCATAGCAAAGTCAATTTGAGCGATAATATCTGTCTCTGTCTTATCAAGAGAAATATTATCAAAACCAACCTTAACAGCCTTGTCCGCATAGAGACCTGCAACCATCATTTTTTGCACTTCGTCAGCTGATTTGATGAGTCGCATGCGTTGGATACGAGGAGTGAGGTTGTCAAACTCAGCAGTTTCAAAAACGGTTTTTAAACCATGGTATTTGGTCAAGATGAGATTGTCAAACTCAACAGCGACACGTTTGAAGTCAAGTTGTGGAAGAGCATGTTTCATTTTTTGCCATGGATTTTCAGAGTCCACATAGCCCACAACTGGGAAGGAAACAGTGCTAGTAGCACGCTCAACCTCAAGGGCTGGGACAAAGAGGAGCGGTTCCTGATCCGCTAGGATAAAAAGGAACATTTGGCGTTCATGGGGATCACTGTAAAAGCCAGTGAGGTAATTGATTGTGACGGGGTCAGATACGACAGCGACGTCTAGTTTTTCTGATTCAAGATATGTTACGATTTGTTGTAATTTAGACATATGCTACCTTCTTTCTACTCCTCTATTTTGGCAAAAAATGAGAGAAAATGCAAGGGAGAAGGGTAAAAGAAAAGACAAAAAGAACTCCGCTATCTTGTCGGAGTTCTTTGATATGGTTTTCCTTTGTTTAAGAAAAGTCAGCCTTGCTTTTGACGTCGCTATATTCTTCAGCGATTTCTTGGCTGAGAATGTCTTCATAGGCAGGGAGTTGGATGTCCTGACCGTATTTCTTCTTGAGGGCGGTAGTGACTAGGCGATAAGCCAGATTGGCATTACGAGAGAGGATAGGTCCGTGGAAGTAGGAACCAAAGACATTCTTATAATGAACCCCTTCACCAATCTTTTCTTCATTGTTTCCATTTCCATAGACTACCTGTCCCAGTGGTTTTTGATCGTCTGAGAGGAAGGTGCGGCCCTGATGATTTTCAAAACCATAGTAGGTTTCATCGAAATCTTCATTGTGAATCTTGATGTCACCGATAAAACGGTTATTGGTCTGGTTGAGGGTGTAGTGGCCCATGACACCTAGCCCTTCGATACGTCTCCCTGAAGCTTCAACATAATATTGACCCAATAGTTGGAAACCACCACAGATAGCCAGAACCACACCGTCGTTTTGGATGTAGTTGTCAATGCTCTCTTTTTTAGCAGGTAGGTCGTCTGCAATGATACTCTGTTCAAAGTCTTGACCGCCACCGAAAAAGGCGATGTCATAGTGATTTTCATCAAAGTCATCATGGAGAGAAACGATGTCAACCGTCACATGGGCTCCCAGTTTTTCAGCCACATACTTGAGCATGAGAATGTTTCCATTGTCCCCGTAGGTATTCATGAGATTTCCGTAGAGGTGGGCAATGTTGAGCTGATAAGGGTAATTGCCAGCTTTTGAGGAAAGTGAAGTATAAACCATTAGTTCATCTCCTTTCTAACAATCTGACGACTAGCCAGCAGTTCGCGGAATTCCAGCATAGCAGTATAGGTAGCCAGGATATAGGAATGCTTGCAGTCTTGGTTCTCAATTGTCTTAAGAACTTGTTCCAGACTACTTGTTTCAGTGATTTTATCAGCTGGATAGCCTGTCACTCGTAGACGACGAGCGATTTCAGAATGGCGAACACCGCCAGCGTTGATTTCAGGGATGTCCATGTCAGTGATTTGTTCAAAATCAGCATCCCAGATCCAGCTAGTATCAATACCGTCTGCATAGTTAGCGTTAAGGAGGACAGATAGGCTAAATGGATAAGGTGCTAGTTTAATCATTTCGATAGCTTGGGTCGCACCGACTGGATTTTTAATCAAGACGAGGGTACATTCCTTGTTACCGATATGGAAGGTTTCTTGGCGTCCAAAGACAGCACGGCTCTTATCAAATCCCTGTTTGATGAGTTGTGAATCTGCACCAAGGAAACGGGCGATGGCAACCGCTGCTAGGGCGTTGTAGATATTGTAGAGCCCACCGATTTGAATACCGTACTCTTGGCCGTCTATGACAAAGCGAGAGCGATTGTTGGTCAACTCAACTAGTTCTGTCAAGCGATAGTTGAGATCAGGACGTTTACATCCACAGCCTTCACAGATATAGGCACCCAAGTTTGCATAGGTATTGTGCTCGTATTTGAGGATGCCTTGGCAGTCAGGACAGAGAATCCCTTCTGTATTATAGTGAGCTAGTTGGGCTGGCCCTTTCTCCAAGTCAAAACCAAAATACTTTACAGGATTTGGAATAGCTGGCTTGTAGAAAAGTGGACTGTCTCCATTAAGGAGAACAGTGGCAGTAGGCACCTTACGAATAGCGTCCAAAATCATCTTGTAAGTTGTGTAAATCTCACCATAGCGGTCCATTTGGTCACGGAAAATGTTAGTAATGACAAAAAGGCTAGGATGGATATAGTCACAGATACGAGAAAGACTGGCTTCGTCAATTTCGAGGACGGCAATATTTTTCCCAGTTTTAGAAGATTTGGCTGTTAAGAAGGTTGTCGCAATCCCTGTAATCATGTTGGCACCGCTTGGGTTGGTCAGAACTTGACCATAAACCTCTTTTAAAATGCCGACAGTGAGGGCAGTTGTCAAGGTTTTTCCGTTGGTTCCAGTGACCACGACAATCTCGTAGTTCTTAGCTAGGTTTTGTAAAATATCTTTATCAAATTGAAGGGCGACTTTTCCTGGGAGCGTACTTCCTCGGCCAAGACGGCTTAAAACGAAGTGGGAAGAACGCCCAGCAAGAAGGCCCAAAGTAGTTTTTAAGTTCATGTTTCTATTATATCATAAAAGAGGGAAAAGACAGATTTGAGATTTCGCAGAAGTAAAAACAGCCCACAGAGGGCTGTCAGTTAAGATGAGATTTCAACTTAAATCGCAAACAAGTCATTCAAATTCTCAGCCAAGGTTGGGTGAGTGAAGATTTGTTTTGTGAAGTAAGTGTAAGGAATCTTATTGTCCATAGCAACAGTGATGATGTTGATGATTTCTTGAGAACCTTCTGAGAAGATGCTTGCTCCAAGAATTTCTTTTGTTTCAGTATTAACCACAGCTTTGAAGGCTCCACGAAGGTCTCCGTTTACGTGACCACGAGGCATAGCTGCAACAGGGATTTCTTTCACTGCGTATGGAAGTTTCAAATCAGCCGCTTGGCTTTCAGTCAAACCAACTTGTGAAAGTGCAGGTGTGATGAACATAGTATTTGGTACATTGAGACGGTCTTCAAGTGTGTAGCTGCCATCTCCAGCAAGGTAGCTGTAAACAACACGGAAGTCATCAAGTGAAATGTAAGTAAATTGAAGTCCACCGTTGACATCTCCAACTGCAAAGACACCAGGAACGTTTGTTTGACAATGTTTGTCTACTTTAATAGCACCACGTTCAGTTAGTTCAATATCTGTATTTTCAAGTTGAAGTGGTTCTACATTTGGTTTGCGTCCAGTTGCGTAAAGAAGGGCATCGAAACGGTAAGTTTCGTTTTCGGTTACGACAAGGACTTGGTCACCGTCATTTTTAATTTCAGTAGTACGGATATTTTGAAGCAATTCAATACCGTCTTCTTCCATGTATTGTTTAGCAAGAGCTGCGATGGAAGGTTCTGCACGAGGAAGGAAAGTATCCAAGGCATCTAAGACTGTAACCTTGCTTCCAAGTTTATTGTAAAGGCCAGCAAATTCAAGACCGATATTTCCGCCACCAAGGACACCAAGTTTTTCAGGTAATTTGTCCAAGTTTTGGATACCTGTTGAGTCAAAGACGTTTTTGCTTGTAGCAAGTCCAGGGATTGGCAAGACGTTTGAAACAGCACCAGTGTTGATGACGATTGTTTCAGCGGTCAGTTCTTTCTTTTCATCACCAGCTTGGATTTCGATGACTTTATTTGAAAGGAAGTGAGCTTCCGCATCAAAGATATCTACGCCTGTACCAGCAACAGTCGCATAGTTTTTACCGTTAAGGCGACCAGTGATAGTGTTTTTGGTAGCAATGACTTCTTCAAAAGATAAGTCTTTCTCAGCAGCAACTAACAAAGTTTTAGTTGGGATACAACCGATGTTGATACAAGTTCCACCGTACATAGCTTTGCTACGTTCAACGAGGGCAACTTTTTTGCCAGCTGAAGCCAATTTACCTGCTAGTGTTTTACCAGCTTTACCAAATCCGATAACGATTAAATCATAAGTTAACATTTAGAGTTCCTCCTATTCGAATTTCATTCTAGCACAAGAAAAAAACTTTTGCACAATTCTGCTACGCTTTAAAAAAGTTTATGAAATAGTGGAAAGTTTAACTTTATTTTCTCAGAAAAATCGTTTACATGACTTTATCGACGGATTAGGCTATCTTTTGCTTCTCTCTTGTGTTATACTAGATAGGTTGCAAAGAAAACAGTACTTTTCTTTTGTGGAAAAGAAGCAACACGATTTTATATCCAGTATATGAAAATACGTCATAAAAAGAAAAGTATAAACTAAGCCCTATAGGGTGGCTTCGCACCACCTTTAGAAAGAAGAATAACGTGAAATTTAATGAATTAAACTTGTCTGCTGATTTGCTAGCAGAGATTGAAAAAGCTGGTTTTGTAGAAGCCAGTCCGATCCAAGAACAAACCATTCCCTTGGCCCTTGAAGGCAAGGACGTTATCGGTCAAGCTCAGACTGGTACAGGAAAAACTGCAGCCTTTGGCTTGCCTACCCTTGAAAAAATCCGTACAGAAGAAGCGACTATCCAGGCCTTGGTCATCGCTCCAACTCGTGAACTCGCTGTCCAAAGTCAAGAAGAACTCTTCCGCTTTGGTCGTAGTAAGGGAGTCAAAGTCCGTTCAGTATATGGTGGATCAAGCATTGAAAAACAAATTAAGGCTCTTAAATCTGGTGCCCATATCGTGGTGGGAACACCTGGTCGCCTTTTGGACTTGATTAAACGAAAGGCCTTGAAATTACAAGATATTGAAACTCTTATCCTTGACGAAGCGGATGAAATGCTCAACATGGGCTTCCTTGAAGACATTGAAGCTATCATCTCCCGTGTCCCTGAAAACCGTCAAACTCTTCTCTTCTCAGCAACTATGCCAGATGCTATCAAACGTATCGGCGTTCAGTTTATGAAAGAACCTGAGCATGTGAAGATTGCTGCTAAGGAATTGACAACAGAATTGGTTGACCAATACTATATTCGTGTTAAAGAACAAGAAAAATTTGATACCATGACTCGTCTTATGGATGTGGAACAGCCTGAACTTGCTATCGTATTTGGGCGTACAAAACGCCGTGTAGATGAATTAACTCGTGGTCTTAAAATCCGTGGCTTCCGTGCGGAAGGAATTCATGGGGACCTAGACCAAAACAAACGTCTTCGTGTCCTTCGTGACTTTAAAAATGGCAATCTTGATGTTTTGGTTGCGACAGACGTTGCAGCGCGTGGGTTGGATATTTCAGGTGTGACCCATGTCTATAACTACGATATTCCACAAGATCCTGAAAGTTATGTTCACCGTATCGGTCGTACAGGTCGTGCCGGTAAGTCAGGTCAGTCGATTACTTTCGTATCACCAAATGAAATGGGCTACCTTCAAATCATTGAAAACTTGACTAAGAAACGCATGAAAGGCCTCAAACCTGCAAGTGCAGAAGAAGCTTTCCAAGCTAAAAAACAAGTGGCTCTTAAGAAAATTGAACGTGATTTTGCAGATGAGACTATCCGTGCCAACTTTGAGAAATTTGGTAAGGATGCTCGTAAGCTAGCTGCCGAATTTACTCCAGAAGAATTGGCAATGTATATCTTGAGCCTGACTGTTCAAGACCCAGATAGTCTTCCTGAAGTGGAGATTGCACGTGAAAAACCACTTCCATTTAAACCATCAGGTAATGGCTTCGGTGGTAAAGCTAAGGGAGGTCGTGGAGGCCGTCGTGGGGACGACCGTCGAGACCGTGATCGCCGTGGCAATGGTCGTCGTGATGATTTCAAAAAAGGAAGTCGTGGCAATGATCGTTTTGATAAGGAAAAACGTTACCGTAAGGATAATAAAAAACCACGCAATACTTCAAGTGAAAAGCAAACAGGCTTTGTTATTCGTAACAAGGGCGATAAATAAGAAAAAGCGGTTCAAAATGAATCGCTTTTTTATATAAGGAGACCAAGGGTGAAAGAAGATGGTGATAGCAAAGGATAGGTGAAATGGAAAGGTATTACCCATCTATCTTATTATGATAATATAATATCAAAAATAAATTAGTTTGTCAATGATAAAAATATATTTTTCTAAAATATTTCAGCTAGTCTAAATTGCAATTAAATAAGCAATTTTCAGATAATAATTGAAAATTTAAGCTTTTTATGTTATAATGATAGCGATTAAATTCGAGGTGAAAAATGGCACATTTATTAGAAAAAACAAGAAAAATTACTTCTATCCTGAAGCGCTCAGAGGAGCAGTTGCAGGAAGAACTTCCCTACAATGCGATTACCCGTCAATTGGCAGATATTATTGACTGTAACGCCTGTATCGTCAATAGCAAGGGACGTCTCCTTGGTTATTTCATGCGTTACAAAACCAATACAGATCGTGTAGAGCAGTTCTTCCAAACTAAGATTTTCCCAGATGACTATATTCAAGGTGCGAATATGATCTACGATACAGAAGCCAATCTGACAGTTGATCATGATTTGAGTATTTTCCCTGTGGAAAGTCGTGCCGACTTTCCAGATGGTTTGACGACTATTGCACCGATTCATGTATCAGGGATTCGTCTTGGTTCTTTGATTATTTGGCGCAATGATAAAAAATTCGAAGACGAGGACTTGATTCTTGTTGAGATTGCGAGTACCGTTGTTGGGATTCAACTTCTCAACTTCCAGCGTGAGGAAGATGAGAAAAATATCCGTCGCCGTACTGCTGTTACCATGGCGGTTAATACCCTTTCTTACTCCGAACTCCGTGCTGTTTCAGCAATTTTAGGGGAATTAAATGGAAATGAAGGGCAGTTGACTGCGTCTGTGATTGCAGACCGTATCGGAATCACCCGTTCTGTGATTGTCAATGCCCTTCGTAAACTTGAGTCTGCAGGGATTATTGAAAGTCGCTCACTTGGAATGAAGGGAACCTATCTTAAGGTCTTGATTTCAGATATTTTTGAAGAAGTGAAGAAAAGAGATTACTAATGGCAAAGGCTTTAATTTCGATTGATTATACAGAAGATTTTGTTGCAGATAGTGGAAAATTGACAGCAGGCGCTCCAGCTCAGGCAATTTCAGATGCCATTGGCAAGGTGACTCGACTAGCTTTTGAACGCGGAGATTACATCTTCTTTACCATCGATGCTCATGAAGAAAACGATTGTTTCCATCCAGAAAGCAAGCTATTTCCTCCTCATAATTTGATTGGGACTAGTGGACGCAATTTATACGGAGATTTGGGTACATTTTATCAAGAGCATGGTTCAGACAGTCGTGTCTTTTGGATGGATAAACGCCATTACTCAGCTTTTTCAGGGACTGACCTGGATATCCGCTTGAGAGAGCGTCGCGTGTCTACAGTTATCTTAACAGGAGTTTTGACCGATATCTGTGTCCTACATACAGCTATAGATGCCTATAATCTAGGATATGATATCGAGATTGTTCAACCAGCCGTTGCTTCTATCTGGCCTGAAAATCATCAATTTGCTCTAGGCCATTTCAAAAATACACTTGGAGCTAAGTTAGTAGATGAAAAGCTAAATGAACTTTCAGAGTAATTTAGTTGATGAAATGAAAAAAATTTGAAAAAAGTGTTGACAAGCATCCTAAAAGTTGATATACTAGTAAAGTAATCGATGCGGGGATGGCGGAATTGGCAGACGCGCAGGACTAAGGATCCTGTGACCGCTTTAGGTCGTGAGGGTTCAAGTCCCTCTCTCCGCATAGGATAAGAGTTAGCTTAGGCTAGCTCTTTTGTTTTCATCTAATTCAAGTAGAGCAAAAAAATTTTTGCTCTTTTTTTGCATTTCATAAACATTTCATATTTGGATTTTATAATAGTCTTACAAATATGGAGGTGACAAATGAATCCAATCCAAAGAGCTTGGGCTTATGTCAGCAGAAAACGACTGAGAAGTTTTATTTTATTTCTGATTTTATTGGTCCTATTGGCTGGAATTTCAGCCTGTTTGACTCTGATGAAGTCCAACAAAACAGTGGAAACCAATCTTTATAAATCACTCAATACATCTTTTTCTATTAAGAAGATAGAAAATGGTCAGACTTTCAAGCTGTCGGACTTAGCATCTGTAAGCAAGATTAAGGGACTGGAAAATGTCTCTCCTGAACTCGAGACGGTCGCAAAATTAAAAGACAAGGAAGCGGTGAGTGGAGAGCAGAGCGTGGAGCGTGATGATTTGTCAGCTGCAGACAAAAACTTGGTTAGTTTAACATCTCTTGAGGATTCATCCAAGGATGTGACCTTTACCAGTTCGGCTTTCAATCTAAAAGAAGGGCGACACCTTCAAAAAGGGGATTCCAAGAAAATCTTGATCCACGAAGAGTTGGCCAAGAAGAACGGTCTTTCGCTTCATGACAAGCTTCGCTTGGATGCTGGACAGTCAGAATCTGGCAAAGGACAAACAGTAGAGTTTGAGATTGTTGGCATCTTTTCTGGTAAAAAACAAGAGAAATTTACAGGCTTGTCTTCTGACTTCAGTGAAAACCAAGTCTTTACAGACTATGAAAGTAGCCAAATCCTTTTGGGAAATGGTGAACCTCAAGTCAGTGCAGCTCGCTTCTATGTAGAAAATCCTAAGGAAATGGATGGACTTATGAAGCAGGTGGAAAACTTAGCCTTGGAAAGTCAAGGCTACCAAGTCGAGAAGGAAAACAAGGCTTTTGAACAAATCAAAGACTCAGTTGCTACCTTCCAAACTTTTCTGATCATCTTCCTTTATGGAATGTTGATAGCAGGAGCAGGAGCCTTGATTCTTGTCTTGTCTCTCTGGTTGAGAGAAAGAGTCTATGAAGTGGGAATTTTACTTGCACTTGGAAAAGGCAAGAGCTCGATCTTCCTACAGTTCTGTTTAGAGGTAGTTTTGGTATCTATAGGTGCTTTGCTTCCAGCATTTGTTGCAGGAAACGCCATTACATCTTATCTGCTCCAAACTGTTCTAGCCAGTGGAGATCAGGCAAGCTTACAAGATACACTAGCCAAAGCAAGCAGTTTATCAACCAGCATCTTATCTTTTGCAGAATCCTATGTTTTTCTAGTTCTGCTTAGTTGCTTATCTGTAGCCCTTTGTTTCCTATTCTTATTTAGAAAATCGCCGAAAGAAATTTTATCATCTATTAGTTAAGAAGGAGAAATCATGACTTTATTACAATTACAAGATGTTACCTACCGTTATAAGAACACTGCTGAAGCAGTCCTATATCAGATCAATTATAATTTTGAACCCGGGAAATTTTACAGTATTATTGGTGAGTCAGGAGCAGGAAAATCCACTCTCTTGTCCCTACTGGCTGGTCTAGATAGTCCTGTTGAAGGTTCTATCCTTTTCCAAGGAGAGGACATTCGTAAGAAGGGGTATTCCTACCATCGCATGCACCATATTTCCCTGGTCTTTCAAAATTATAACTTGATAGATTATCTTTCTCCACTGGAAAATATCCGCTTGGTCAACAAAAAGGCAAGCAAGGATACACTGCTTGAGCTTGGTTTAGATGAAAGTCAGATCAAGCGGAATGTTCTCCAGTTATCAGGTGGTCAACAACAACGTGTTGCCATTGCTCGCAGTTTGGTCTCAGAAGCTCCAGTTATTCTAGCAGATGAGCCAACAGGAAATCTAGACCCTAAAACTGCTGGAGATATTGTCGAACTGCTCAAATCACTTGCCCAGAAAACAGGTAAATGTGTCATCGTCGTAACTCACAGCAAAGAAGTGGCACAAGCGTCAGATATTACACTTGAGTTGAAGGATAAGAAACTGACTGAAACTCGCAATACTACGAAATAATATGAGCTTTTTCTGTTAGAACTATAAAATAAAACAAAATCTAGAAAGGGAACCTATGTTACACAACGCATTTGCCTATGTTACAAGGAAGTTTTTCAAATCGATTGTCATCTTCCTGATTATTCTCCTTATGGCGAGCTTGAGTTTGGTCGGCTTGTCGATCAAGGGAGCTACTGCCAAGGCTTCTCAGGAGACCTTTAAAAATATCACCAACAGCTTCTCCATGCAAATCAATCGTCGCGTCAATCAAGGAACGCCACGTGGTGCAGGTAATATCAAGGGTGAAGATATCAAAAAAATCACCGAAAACAAGGCTATTGAGTCTTATGTGAAACGCATCAATGCTATTGGAGATTTGACTGGATATGAACTCATCGAAACGCCAGAAACCAAGAAAAATCTGACACCTGACCGTGCCAAACATTTTGGAAGTAGCTTGATGATTACAGGTGTTAATGACTCCTCTAAAGAAGACAAGTTTGTCTCTGGTTCTTATAAGCTGGTCGAAGGAGAGCACCTAACAAACGACGACAAGGACAAGATCCTCCTGCACAAGGACTTGGCTGCAAAACACGGCTGGAAAGTAGGGGATAAGGTTAAACTAGACTCTAATGTCTACGATGCAGACAATGAAAAAGGGGCCAAGGAAACAGTTGAAGTGACAATCAAGGGACTCTTTGATGGCCACAATAAGTCGGCAGTCACCTACTCACAAGAACTCTACGAAAATACTGCTATCACAGACATCCATACGGCTGCTAAACTTTATGGATACACAGAAGACACGGCCATTTATGGGGACGCAACCTTCTTTGTAACAGCAGACAAGAACTTGGATGATGTCATGAAAGAGTTGAATGGCATCAGTGGTATCAACTGGAAGAGCTATACACTGGTGAAGAGCTCCTCAAACTACCCAGCTCTTGAGCAATCCATCTCTGGTATGTACAAGATGGCCAACCTCCTCTTCTGGGGCAGCTTGAGCTTCTCAGTTCTTCTCCTTGCCCTCTTACTCAGCCTATGGATCAACGCTCGACGCAAGGAAGTGGGAATCCTGCTCTCTATTGGTCTCAAGCAGGCAAGTATCTTGGGTCAATTCATTACCGAATCCATCTTGATTGCCATTCCTGCTCTTGTTTCTGCTTACTTCTTAGCTACTTACACAGCGCGTGCAATCGGAAACACTGTTCTTGCCAATGTTACTTCAGGTGTTGCTAAGCAAGCCAGCAAGGCAGCTCAAGCCTCTAACCTTGGTGGTGGTGCAGAAGTAGATGGCTTTAGCAAGACCTTGTCGAGCCTAGATATTTCTATTCAGACATCAGACTTTATCATCGTCTTTGTCCTAGCCTTGGTTCTAGTGGTTCTCGTTATGGCGCTTGCTTCAAGCAATCTCCTTAGAAAACAACCAAAAGAGCTCTTGCTCGATAGTGAATAAAAAACTTGCTACCTATTCTCCCCTAAATGGGGTATAATATAGGTAGCATTTTTATCTATTTTGCCTTGATAGGAAGAGGTTTTATCAAGGCAAAATAGAAAGATTAACAAGAAATTTAAAGGAATGTGAAACGTTTTTCTATGAAAATTTTAATTGTAGAAGATGAAGAGATGATCCGTGAGGGGATCAGTGATTATTTGACGGATTGTGGTTATGAAACTATTGAGGCAGCGGACGGTCAGGAAGCTCTGGAGCAATTTTCTAGCTATGAGGTAGCCCTGGTTTTACTGGATATCCAGATGCCCAAGCTCAACGGCCTAGAAGTCCTAGCTGAGATTCGTAAAACCAGTCAGGTTCCTGTATTGATGCTGACTGCCTTTCAGGATGAGGAATACAAGATGAGTGCCTTTGCCTCTCTGGCAGATGGCTATCTGGAAAAACCATTCTCCCTTTCTCTCTTAAAAGTGAGGGTAGATGCGATTTTCAAACGCTATTATGATACAGGACGAATCTTCTCCTATAAAGATGCCAGGGTGGATTTTGAGAGTTACAGTGCCAGCCTAGCAGGTGAGGAAGTAGCCATCAATGCTAAAGAGTTGGAAATTCTTGATTATTTGGTTAAAAATGAAGGAAGGGCCTTGACTCGTTCTCAGATAATCGATGCTGTCTGGAAGGTGACAGATGAGGTTCCTTTTGACCGTGTCATTGATGTCTATATCAAGGAATTGCGGAAAAAGCTGGACTTGGACTGCATCCTCACTGTGCGCAATGTTGGTTATAAATTGGAGCGAAAATGAAACGAACAGGTTTATTTACAAAGATATTTATCTATACCTTCTCGATTTTTAGTGTTCTGGTAATTTGCCTTCATTTAGCCATTTATTTTCTCTTTCCTTCGACTTATCTGAGTCATCGTCAGGAAACCATTGGCCAGAAAGCGACAGCCATTGCCCAGTCCCTTGACGGAAAGGATAGGCAGAGTATCGAGCAAGTCTTAGACTTGTATTCCCAGACCAGTGAGATCAAGGGGACAGTAAAGGGAGAGATGACTGAGGACAAGTTAGAAGTCAAGGACAGTCTTCCTCTGGATACGGACCGTCAGACAACCTCTCTTTTTATCGAGGAGCGCGAGGTGACAACGCAGGACGGTGGTACCATGACTCTCCAGTTTTTAGCGTCCATGGATTTGCAAAAGGAAGCAGAGCAAATCAGTCTTCAATTTCTACCCTATACCTTGCTGGCGTCCTTTCTGATTTCCCTCTTGGTAGCCTATATCTACGCTAGGACCATTGTTGCTCCGATTTTGGAAATCAAGCGAGTGACCCGTCGGATGATGGATTTGGATGCCCAAGTGCGATTACGTGTGGATTCTAAGGATGAGATTGGTGATCTCAAGGAACAAATCAATAGCCTTTACCAGCATCTTTTGACTGTTATTGCGGACTTGCATGACAAGAATGAAGCTATTCTTCAACTGGAGAAGATGAAGGTCGAATTCCTACGAGGGGCTTCTCATGAATTGAAAACACCTCTGGCTAGTTTGAAAATCCTGATCGAAAACATGAAAGAAAATGTCGGGCGTTATAAGGATAGAGACCACTATCTGGGAGTTGCCTTAGGAATTGTGGATGAGCTCAATCACCACGTTCTCCAGATACTTTCTCTCTCGTCTGTACAGGAATTACGAGATGATAGGGAACAAATTGACTTACACCAGATGACGCAAAGTCTGGTTAAGGATTATGTCTTGCTCGCCAAGGAGAGAGGGCTCCAGATAGACAATAGTTTGACCCATCAGCAGGCTTATCTAAACCCATCAGTTATGAAGTTGATCCTATCTAATCTCATCAGCAATGCCATCAAGCACTCTACTCTAGGTGGCTTGGTCCGCATCGGGGAGAGAGAAGGAGAACTCTTTATCGAGAATAGCTGTAGCCCAGAAGAACAAGAAAAACTAGCCCAGTCTTTTTCTGACAATGCTAGTCGCAAGGCCAAAGGGTCTGGGATGGGGCTCTTTGTGGTTAAGAGTTTATTAGAACATGAAAAATTACCTTATCGTTTTGAGGTGCAGGAGAATTGTTTGACCTTCTTCATAGCTTTTCCAAAAGTCGCCCAAGACTAGGGAGAGAAAGGGTTTACATAGATGAAGCTAGAAGAAATTCAATCGAAACTACGGGAAAAACTAGATTTTTTTGTCAAAAAGTGATAAAATGAACAATGTAAATGGGATGTCCCATAAAAATATACAGGAGGCCTGATAAAATGGCAATCGTTTCAGCAGAAAAATTTGTCCAAGCAGCTCGTGACAACGGTTATGCAGTTGGTGGATTTAACACAAACAACCTTGAGTGGACTCAAGCTATCTTGCGCGCAGCAGAAGCTAAAAAAGCTCCAGTTTTGATCCAAACTTCAATGGGTGCTGCTAAATACATGGGTGGTTACAAAGTTGCTCGCAACTTGATCGCTAACCTTGTTGAATCAATGGGTATCACTGTACCAGTAGCTATCCACCTTGACCACGGTCACTACGAAGATGCACTTGAGTGTATCGAAGTTGGTTACACTTCAATCATGTTTGACGGTTCACACCTTCCAGTTGAAGAAAACCTTAAATTGGCTAAAGAAGTTGTTGAGAAAGCACACGCTAAAGGTATCTCAGTAGAAGCTGAAGTTGGTACTATCGGTGGTGAAGAAGACGGAATCATCGGTAAAGGTGAATTGGCTCCAATCGAAGACGCTAAAGCAATGGTTGAAACTGGAATTGACTTCTTGGCAGCTGGTATCGGTAACATCCACGGTCCTTACCCAGCAAACTGGGAAGGTCTTGACCTTGATCACTTGCAAAAATTGACAGAAGCTCTTCCTGGATTCCCGATCGTATTGCACGGTGGATCAGGTATTCCTGATGAGCAAATCCAAGCAGCTATCAAACTTGGTGTTGCCAAAGTTAACGTTAACACTGAATGCCAAATCGCATTCGCTAACGCAACTCGTAAATTTGCTCGTGACTACGAAGCAAACGAAGCAGAATACGACAAGAAGAAACTCTTCGACCCACGTAAATTCTTGGCTGATGGTGTAAAAGCTATCCAAGCATCAGTTGAAGAACGTATCGACGTATTCGGTTCAGAAGGTAAAGCATAAGAAGCTTGTAAAAGCTTGATATAAAAAGGTTTATCCGATTTGGATAAACTTTTTTCTTTGTTTTTCCACAAATTTGCCACACTTATATAGTTAACGAATCTAAAACAGGAATGATTAGTTCTTTTGTTTTTTGTGTAACGTGCAAATAGATATCTGTAACACTACTTCCTCTTGTGTGTCCTACACGATTTTGAATTGCTTCGAAAAATGTCAGAACAGGTCTCTATTCGTCTTAGACGATCAGGTAAGAAAACAACTGTTGTCTCAACTCAGCTATTCCAAACAGGAAAATAAAAAATCAATCAACACACAAAAAAAGAACGAAGCAACTAATCATACGGACACGCTAACTAATGTAGTTTTACAGTTATTTCATCAGAAATACAGTTCAGGTGCTGTAAGGAACGTTGCCGTCAACTATTCGGGTCTAGTGTATGAATCGTTTGGACTAGTTTCTTTATTTGATGATGTTGAAAAAATAGAAAAAGAAGAAAGGCTCCAATCAGCGATTGACAGCATACGAGATCAGTTTGGGTTCACTTCACTTTTAAAAGCCAATGCGCTTGAGTCAGCATCAAGAAGTATCGCTAGAAGTAAACTAATCGGAGGTCATTCTGCTGGTGGACTAGATGGTTTAAAATAATTGATCGTTCCTATTTGCCCTATCAGTCTACCCGAGAATATCAAGACTCAGGTATGCAAAAGTGGGTGGGCTTCTTTTTATCTGAACATACCACATCACTAGGGGAAGAGAAATATCGTGTCGATCTAACTAGTGACTTGAACAGAACAGAAAAATTATTGTTACTTTCTCAGGTTTATGTTGGGAATTTAAAGGGTCGCTTTATAGTCAAACAAAAAACTCAAAAAGTAACTTTGATTGGTGAAGTGAGAGAAATTTCAGCAAAAGAAGTATCCATCAAGACCTATGAAGGATACCGATTGATTCAAGTGGAAGACTTCTTGAGCATACAGTTATTAGAAGAGGTTACCTATGAGTAGAAAAGAACTCTATGAGAATAAATTACAGATGGACTATTTCTCAGACAACTATATTCGATTTGAAGAAGACTTCCAGAAGTATTCTTCAAAGGATGTTCCATTAACTTTTCTAGTTGATGACATCCTTAGAACAATGGCAATGAATCAGAAAAACTACTTCAAGTTGAATAAAGAGAACGCCGAGGATGGTAGGGATCATTATTTTTATTTTGAAGTTAGTGAAAGTCAATTAATAAGAAAATTAAGTATATAAATATGCAAAGAAAGTAGCAAATTTTCAAGTAATTTGCTACTTTCTTTGATATAATGGGAGATGATAAACTTAAGGAAGTGAAAAAATATGGCAAACGAAGCAACAGCAACTGACCAATACGTCAGAAGAGAGATAGAAAAATTTGGTATCCGCTATGATGAGCAAGGTTCTTCTCATCCAGAAATTGCTAAAGCGCTAAAAGGAGCTAGCAAACAAGGTAAATCTGGAATTGGAAAGCCTGAATTTGTTATGCAGATCTCAGATTACCTTATTGTGATTGAAGATAAAAGGGACAATGATAAACTTATTAATCTTTCCGGGGATGGTTCTATTGCTAAAGATATTCCATCATTGTCAGGTTTTGCTGTAAATGGTGCTGTACACTACGCAAACCATATCGTAACGAAAACAAGCTCTTTTGATGAAGTAATCGCAATAGGTATTACTGGGGATGAGGAATTTCATAGCATTCAACCTGTATTAGTTTCTATCACTGAAGAAGGAATTACTGAAAAAAAACTTCCAAAGTTAACTGATCTTCAGGAACTTCATCCAAACAATATAAATGAATGGTATTCAGTAAATGTACTTGAAGAATATTCTATTGAGCAAAAACGTATTTTTGAATTGCAAAATGTTTCAAAAGAATTACATGAAGATTTACGAAACTACGCTTCGCTCGAAGGTGAGAATAAAGCAACAGTAATTTCTGCAATTCTTTTAGCCCTTAATGAAGAAGATTTTGATATCAAAAAATTAACAGGTAATAAGTATCCTAGAAAAACTGATGGTAGAGAGGATACAACAAGACCAGTAATTGATAATGATGGAATGAGAATTCTAAAAGCAGTTAAAGATTACATTGCATCTGAAGGTGTTTTGCCAGAAGACAAGGTCAATATTCTTCTCAATAAGTTCTCGTTTTTAGAAACGAATGTCCGGCTGAATGAAAAAAACGAGACATTAGGAGTTACACCGCTTCATTATTTTACTAAAAAATTACAAGATAAAGTTATCCATCACTTTAAACAAAATACAGATTACGATATTTTGGGTAATTTCTATGGTGAGTTTGTGAAATATGGTGGAAGTGATGGGAACGGTCTTGGAATTGTTTTGACACCTCACCATATTACGACGCTTATGACGGAATTAATTGATGTGTTACCGACTGATTATGTATTGGATCCTGCTTGCGGTAGTGGTGCTTTTTTGATTTCTGCAATGAATAGAATGACTAAGCTAGCAAAAGATGAGGACGAAATCAAACATATTAAACAGCATCAACTACTGGGGATAGAGTTGCAGGAAAAGATGTTCACCGTAGCGACAACGAACATGATTTTACGAGGGGATGGCAAAAGTAATCTACAGTTAAACGATATGTTTTCTGTTACCGGTGAAGAGATCCAAAAGCAGAGAGTAAATAAAATCTTGTTTAATCCCCCGTATTCCCAAGGGAAAACAGATAAAACTCTAACAGAAATTAATTTTATTCGTCATGCGCTAGATATGCTGGTAACTGGGGGGAAACTAGCGGTGATTGTCCCTCAATCAACTATGGTTGGTAAATCTAAGGAAGAAAAGGAATATAAGAAAAGAATTCTTGAAAAACATACTTTAGATATGGTAATTACTGTAAATAAAAATACTTTCCATGGTGTGGGGACTAATCCTGTTATCGCAATTTTTGAGGCGGGTAAACCACATGATATTGAACGAAAAAAAGTTAAGTTTATAAACTTTGAAGATGATGGATTTGTAGTGAGAAAACACATAGGTCTGATTGATGACGATTCGGCCAAGGAGAAAAGATGCTTCCTCTTTGATGTAATCAATGGTAACGAGGAGGATTATACGACTGAGTTTATGGTAAAATCAACAATCCAAGCAGAGGATGAATGGTTACATAGTTTCTATTATTTTAACGATGAAATTCCAAGTGATGAGGAATTTGAAAAAACCATTGCAGATTATCTGAGTTTCCAATTTGATATGTATACCCATGGTAGAGGCTATTTATTTGAAGAGGTACAGGATGAAGAATAGAAAATGGAAAGAGTTTAGACTCGCAGAGTTATTCCAAGTAAAACGTGGCAAACGTCTTGTCGAAAGTAGTCGTATTGCGGGAATGCGCCCATTTATAACAGCAGGTTTTCATAACAGTGGAATTGCTAGTTTTATTGCAAATAGTGAGCAGGAAATTTTTCCTAAAAACACAATCACGATTGATATGTTTGCAAATGCATTTTACCGTAATTATTCCTATAGTGCAGATGATAATATTCTAGTGTTAATTAATGATGATATTTCAGAAAACTGTAAATTATTTATTACTTCAGTTTTTGATAATGCAAATCAATTTGGTTATGGAAAACAGTATAGACTAGGAAATTTTAAAAGGCAGAAGATTATGCTTCCTGTTACAAATTACGGGACGCCTGATTGGGCATTTATGGAAGAATATGTTCAAATCAAATATAATCAAATTAAGGACACCTATAAGTTTCCTGAACAACATAAAATATCAGATTTTAGAGAATTAGACGAAGTCGAGTGGGGAGAGTTTTTAATATCGGACTATTTCGATGTTAATAAAGAAAGAGGAAGTGAAAGCAACATGGATTCTTTGGCAAAAGGCAACTTACCTTTAATTTCTGCTAGAAAATTTGGAAATGGTCTAAAGGGATTCGTTGAAACTGAACCACGAAAAATTAAATCATCAAATGTGATAACTTGGAATAAAGATGGTGATGGTGGAGCAGGATTAGCCTACTATCAAGAATTTAAGTTTGCAGTTGATTCACATGTGTTTGTACTATATGCAAAATTTCCAGCCAATAAATACAATCAGTTATTTATTGTTACTTTACTTTCTAAATATAAGGAAGTTTTTAATCATGGTAGAGCAAATTCTTTATCAAGGTATAAAGCTGAAAAAATAATGTTACCAAGTAAAGATGGCTTACCTGATTTTGTTTTCATGGAACAATACATGAAGCGACTCGAAAATAGAATTATAAAGAACTGGAGATTAAACTAATGGTTTTAATTGAAAGTTCACAAAAGACGGTTGAGGAACTACTAACCTCCTTCACAAATAGTAAGACTCTGGAAGTGCCGCTATATCAGAGAGAGTATTCGTGGGAGGAAAAAAACTGGGAAGAATTTTACAATGACTTTTTACGTGCATATGAAAGAAAAAACTCAACAGATTATTGGGGTAACATATTAATTTATGATAATGGAAGCAGTTACGAAGTTGTTGATGGTCAACAAAGAATAATAACCTTCATTGTTTTTATTCACAGTTTAGGGAAAAAAATTAATAATAATGGAAAAATTCCTTTAAAATTCAAAAATTCTGAGTTAAATAGAGTTTGGGAAAGTTTATTTGATGTGGAAGATAATGGAGTTCCTAAGGAGCTTCATGAACGAAGAGGTAATAATTTTTATCGAGCATTTAGATTCTTCCAACGAAAATTGGCTTCTGAATCAAAACATATGAAGACTCGGTATTTTAATTTCTTAATGCAAACTCAGTTTTCTATAGTTACTTCACAAGACGAAGTTGAGAGTTATTTACTATTTGGTAGATTAAATACAAGAGGGATAAGGCTCACAGATATTGATTTAATTAAATACGAAATTTTTCAGAAGACAGAAAGAACCATGGGTGTCGCAGGTGGTGATTCT
Source organism: Streptococcus oralis subsp. dentisani (assembly GCF_002860905.1). GTDB lineage: Bacteria > Bacillota > Bacilli > Lactobacillales > Streptococcaceae > Streptococcus > Streptococcus oralis_BA. Next base: position 213,067 of record NZ_PKIG01000003.1, read on the forward strand.
GTCTTGGATAAGTGGAATGAAATTCATAGGCAATTAGAAGTTTGTAAGATGAATTTTACGAGATATTTCACAGCGTGGTTTGAAGTTAAGTATAATTTTAGTTCAGAAAATTTATATCAAAATTTTTGCGACATGATAGATGAATCGGATTACCTCAGAATACTGGATGGGTTACTGTATACAGCAAAAAATATTTCTAAACTTATTCTAGATAATACTGGGTCACCGAATAGAATAAAAAGAAACTTAGAGTATCTGATAAAAATATCGAACTCCTCCAAGATATATAATGTAATCATTTCTATAGTAGATATATCATTCGATAGTAAAATTAGGCTCTTTGAAATACTTTCAGTGTATGAATTTGTACGCGCTATTACACCACCTCCAGATACTATGGCTTCTCGTATTGATGGTTGGACACGTCCAGGGATAAGCTATACATATGAGGAAATTGAGGAAGCATATTCTGAGTTTGCATCTAAAATGGCCACACTTGCAACTAATTCAGTAGCAGCGCAAATCAGAACAGATATAGTTATTTTAAAAAATAAATTAAATATAAAATTACCTAGCAGGGAAGACTTTATTGATTTCTTTTCAAAATTGAGATATGCACGTAATGGAATTTATTTCGATAGAAAAAATGAAGAGATTATGTACTCTAGATATGCGATTTATACGTTAAATAATTGGTTAGAAGTGAGACGTCCCACTCAAGGAGAGGAATATAGAGTCTATGATGAACCAGAATATAGTATAGAACATATCATTGAGAAATCATTGGGTAATGAACCAGAAGCATATCAATTCAACATAGGAAATTTAGTAGTACTTGAAAAAGTTATTAATAATAGATTAAAAGGAGAATGTGATTTATCGAAAAAATTCATAGAGTATCAAAGCTCGAACTATCAACAAATAAAAGAATTTCTCAATAAGGAACATAGAAATTTTGATAATCGTTATAGGGCACAGAATGATATTGAATGGGAGATAGATAATTTTTCTGAACAAGCTATTTATCGTAGGGGAAGATATTTAGCGATATGTTTCTATGAAAAAGTAATAGGTTTATTGACTTAGGATTTATAAGTGAGGATGTAGAGAATTAATATTTTTTTCGGGAAAATACTTATTTTTCGGAAAAAAGAACGGTATATATTGTGGTAAAATCCACTGATTTATCACTTGACCCTTCTATTAATAAGTTGTACACTGTAATTATATATCACCGAGTAGAGGTTTATTTGGATGAAGAGAAATATGGATTTATGTCGCTTGATACTTTTTAAAATTGAGGATGAGTATAAATCAACTGCGTTGTCTAATTTACAAATTGACGGATATGACATAGAGATAATAGCCTACCATTGTGACTTGTTGTTTGAAGCAGGTTTGATAAAAAGTTATAAACCCACATATGCTAGTGATAAAATCTATTTTTTTAGTGTTGGCGCTTTGACTTGGGAGGGGCATGATTTTCTAGATAAAATAAGAGAAAATACTATGTGGAATAGGACTAAGAATAGGATCAAAGAAAATGCCTTGCCTATGACTTTGGAAGTAATTAAAACTATAGCAACTAGTCTTATAAATGATCAGCTAAGTGTATATTTAAATGATTCTTTATCTTTATAAGAATAATAAATTATCCAAATTTTTATAAGTAACTCAATTTTTTGAAATTAATAAGCAATCAAAGTCTTTTAAATGTTTATATAAATCTATTTTAGAATTTGTTAAACAAAAACTTTATCAAATCAGATTTTATAATTTGTGCCAAGTTCAACTTAAAATTTTGTCCCCCATTTTGCCATATATTCTTAAGAACTTAAGGGAACAATGAGTATTATCCAAATATAGTGTGGGTGGATGAATGTATAAATATGGTCCTTTTTAATGTATTAGGAAGTATAGTAAATAGATGCTTTATGTTCAGAAGGTAAAGCTTAATCTAGCTGAACAATACATACAGAACCTGCCCATTGGGTGGGTTTTTTGTGTGGTTTAAGGAAACGATTAAACTAGAATTTTTGAATAAAAGTATTATTCTAAGAGAAAAATCTCTAATTTCATAAAATTTAGGCAAACGCTTGCATTCTAGTTTTTATTGGATTATAATAGGTTGGTATAAAGCTTTCTGTAATAATATTGAGAAGGTGTAGAAAGTAAGGATTTAGAATATTTGTAGTCAAAAATACAATGTTGCTATTCCTTACATAGGGAGATAGATATGGCAATGATAGAAGTGGAACATCTTCAGAAAAATTTTGTGAAGACAGTTAAGGAACCGGGATTGAAGGGGGCTTTGCGTTCCTTTATTCATCCTGAAAAGCAGACCTTTGAAGCGGTCAAGGATTTGACTTTTGAAGTTCCAAAAGGGCAGATTTTAGGATTTATCGGGGCAAATGGTGCTGGAAAGTCGACAACCATCAAAATGCTGACAGGGATTTTAAAGCCGACATCTGGCTATTGTCGGATTAATGGCAAGATTCCGCAGGACAATCGCCAAGATTATGTCAAGGATATTGGGGTTGTTTTTGGACAACGCACCCAGCTATGGTGGGATTTGGCTCTACAAGAGACCTACACGGTCTTGAAGGAGATTTACGATGTGCCAGACTCTCTCTTTCATAAGCGTATGGACTTTTTAAATGAAGTCTTGGATTTGAAAGACTTTATCAAGGATCCTGTGCGAACTCTTTCATTGGGACAGCGCATGCGGGCGGATATTGCGGCTTCCTTGCTTCACAATCCCAAGGTTCTCTTTTTAGATGAGCCTACCATTGGTTTGGACGTTTCGGTCAAGGATAACATTCGTCGGGCCATTACCCAAATCAATCAGGAGGAAGAGACAACTATTCTTTTGACCACTCACGACCTGAGCGATATTGAGCAACTCTGTGATCGGATTTTTATGATTGACAAGGGGCAGGAAATTTTTGATGGGACGGTTAGCCAGCTCAAGGAGACCTTTGGTAAGATGAAGACACTCTCCTTTGAACTGCTACCAGGTCAAAGTCATATCGTTTCTCACTATGAAGGTTTTTCGGATATGACAATTGACATACAAGGAAATAGTCTCAACATTGAATTCGATAGTTCTCGCTACCAGTCAGCTGATATTATCAAGCAAACCCTGTCTGATTTTGAAATCCGCGATTTGAAGATGGTGGATACGGATATCGAGGATATTATCCGTCGCTTCTATCGAAAGGAGCTCTAAGATGGTCAAATTGTGGAGACGTTATAAACCCTTTATCAATGCAGGTGTTCAGGAATTAATCACCTATAGAGTCAACTTTATTCTCTATCGGATAGGCGATGTCATGGGGGCTTTTGTGGCTTTTTATCTTTGGAAGGCTGTCTTTGATTCCTCACAAGAGTCTTTGATTCAGGGCTTCAGTATGGCAGATATCACCCTCTACATCATCATGAGTTTTGTGACCAATCTTCTGACTAGGTCTGATAGCTCCTTTATGATTGGGGAGGAGGTCAAGGATGGTTCCATTATCATGCGTTTGTTGAGACCAGTGCATTTTGCGGCTTCTTATCTGTTCACCGAGCTTGGTTCCAAGTGGTTGATTTTTATCAGTGTCGGACTTCCATTTTTAAGTGTCATTGTTTTGATGAAAATCTTATCTGGGCAAGGGATTGTAGAGGTGCTGGGATTAACTGCCCTTTATCTCTTTAGCCTAATGCTGGCCTATCTGATTAACTTTTTCTTTAATATCTGTTTTGGTTTTTCAGCCTTTGTGTTTAAAAATCTTTGGGGTTCCAATCTACTCAAGACTTCCATAGTGGCCTTTATGTCTGGCAGTTTGATTCCCTTGGCCTTCTTTCCAAAGGTGGTTTCAGATATTCTGTCCTTCTTGCCTTTTTCATCCTTGATTTACACTCCGGTCATGATCATTGTTGGGAAATACGATGCCAGTCAGATGATTCAGGCGCTCGCTTTACAGTTTTTCTGGCTCTTAGTGATGGTGGGCTTGTCTCAGTTGATTTGGAAACGGGTCCAGTCTTTTATCACCATTCAAGGAGGTTAGTATGAAAAAATATCAACGCATGCATCTGATTTTTATCAGACAGTACATCAAACAAATCATGGAATACAAGGTGGATTTTGTGGTTGGTGTCTTGGGAGTCTTTCTGACTCAAGGCCTGAACCTCTTATTTCTCAATGTCATCTTTCAACATATTCCATCCCTAGAAGGTTGGACCTTTCAAGAAATTGCCTTTATTTATGGATTTTCCTTGATTCCTAAGGGCTTTGACCATCTCTTTTTTGACAATCTTTGGGCTCTGGGACAGCGCTTGGTGCGAAAAGGAGAATTTGATAAGTACCTGACGCGTCCTATCAATCCCCTCTTCCACATCCTAGTCGAGACCTTTCAGATTGATGCCTTGGGCGAACTATTGGTCGGTGGAATTTTACTAGCGACAACGGTGGCTAGCATTGCCTGGACTCTTCCAAAATTCTTGCTTTTCCTAGTCTGCATTCCTTTTGCGACCTTGATTTATACTTCCTTGAAAATTGCGACAGCCAGCATCGCTTTTTGGACCAAGCAGTCAGGGGCTATGATTTACATTTTTTATATGTTTAATGATTTTGCCAAGTACCCGATTTCCATTTACAATTCAGCTCTTCGTTGGTTGATTAGCTTTATCGTGCCTTTTGCCTTTACGGCTTACTATCCTGCCAGCTATTTCTTGCAGGACAAGGATGTAATCTTTAACATCGGAGGTTTGATGTTGATTTCCCTGATCTTCTTTGTCATTTCCCTGAAACTTTGGGATAGGGGCTTAGATGCCTACGAAAGTGCGGGTTCGTAAATAATAGAATATCAAAGCCTTGTCTCAGGACAGGCTTTTTCTAATAGAGATAAAAATTCTCTGACATTTATTCTCAGAGTGCTATATTGTAAGCGTAATCACCGATTTGGCTTATACTCTTCGAAAGTCTCTTCAAACCACGTCAGCTTCCATCTGCAACCTCAAAACAGTGTTTTGAGCTGACTTCGTCAGTTCTATCTACAACCTAAAAGCAGTTGCTTTTAGCAACCTGCGACTAGTTTCCTAGTTTGTTCTTTGATTTTCGTTGAGTATTAGTTGCTAGAGCAAGACGCTCGTAAAGCCTAGGTCACAGGTGAACATATGACTGAGGTTTTGAAAAAAATTTTGATATGTAGAAAATAACCGTTAAGTCTAGTTCTTATCGGTTATTTACTTTGTTTAATAGTATTGTTATTGCATCAATCATGTCTGTTTTTGTGATTCTAGTAGTGGTTCAACTTGATTGCTACTATTTTTGATGGTGTGAGTGTGCTTATAATGTATCCCCGTTAAGTACGAAACTTTTTATTATTTTTAACATATGTTAAAAATAAAATTAATAGACCTTAATTTTTCTTGACTTAAATTTTTTTAATTGATATACTATTTTTCAGAGAGCTAACAATTATATATAAATGTACTACTCTATTTCCTAGATAATACTTAGTAAAACTGTTTATAACAAAGGCTAGCAAAGTTAAAGTTTTTATCTATTGGAATTTAAATAAATATGTAAGGAATTAAAATGAAAAAAAGTACAGTATTGTCACTAACCACAGCTGCAGTTATTTTAGCAGCATATGTCCCTAATGAGGTAGTTTTAGCAGACACATCTAGCTCTGAAGATACTTTAACTATCTCTGATAAAGAAAAAGTAGTAGATAAACAAAAAGAAAACAAAGAAAAACTTGAAGATATTCATAATACTATAGAAACTTCAAAGGATACTGAAGAGAAGAAAACAACGGTTATTGAGGAAAAAGAAGTTGTTAGTAAAGAATCTGTGATAGATAACAAAACTAGCAATGAAGAAGAAAAAATCAAAGAAGATTCCAATCAATCCAAAGAAGATAAAGTGGACTCGTCTGCAAGTAAAGACCCAGAAAGTCCCCAAAAAGAGGATAAACTTGTCTATATTGCTGAATTTAAAGATAAAGAATCTGGAGAAAAAGCAATCAAGGAATTATCCAATCTTAAGGATACAAAAGTTTTATATACTTATGATACGATTTTTAATGGTGTTGCAATAGAAACAACTCCAGATAATCTGGACAAAATTAAACTAATAGAAGGTATCTCATCGGTTGAACGATCACAAAAAGTCCAGCCAATGATGAATCATGCTAGGAAGGAAATTGGAGTTGAAGAGGCAATTGATTACCTAAAGTCTATCAATGCTCCATTTGGTAAAAATTTTGATGGTAGAGGTATGGTCATTTCAAATATCGATACCGGGACAGATTATAGGCACAAGGCTATGAGGATTGATGATGATGCTAAAGGTTCAATGAGATTCAAAAAAGAAGACTTAAAAGGTACTGATAAAAATTTCTGGTTGAGTGATAAAATCCCTCATGCTTTCAATTATTATAATGGTGGTAAAATCACTGTAGAAAAAGCTGATGATGGAAGCGATTATTTTGATCCACATGGAATGCATATTGCAGGGATTCTTGCGGGAAATGATACTGAAAAAGATATTAAAAACTTTAACGGAATAGATGGAATTGCTCCTAATGCACAGATCTTCTCTTATAAAATGTACTCTGACGCAGGATCTGGCTTCGCAGGAGATGAAACAATGTTTCATGCTATTGAAGATTCGATCAAACACAATGTCGATGTTGTTTCGGTATCATCAGGCTTTACAGGAACAGGTCTTGTAGGTGAGAAATATTGGGAAGCTATTAGAGCGTTAAGAAAAGCAGGCATTCCAATGGTTGTAGCTACGGGTAACTATGCGACTTCTGCTTCAAGTTCTTCATGGGATTTAGTGGCAAATAATAATCTGAAAATGACAGATACTGGAAATGTAACGCGAACTGCAGCACATGAAGATGCGATAGCGGTCGCTTCTGCTAAAAATCAGACAGTTGAGTTTGATAAAGTCAACATAGGTGGAGAAAATTTTAAATACAGAAATATAGGGGCCTTTTTCGATAAGAATAAAATCACAACAAATGAAGACGGTTCAAAAGCTCCTAGTAAATTAAACTTTGTATATATAGGCAAAGGTCAAGACAAAGATTTGATAGGATTGGATCTTAAGGGCAAAATTGCAGTAATGGATCGAATTTATACCAAGGATTTAAAAGATGCTTTTAAAAGAGCAACGGATAAGGGCGCACGCGCCATTATGGTTGTAAATACTGTCAATTACTACAATAGAGATAATTGGACAGAGCTCCCAGCTATGGGATATGAGGAGGATGAAGGAACTACTAGTCAAGTATTTTCAATTTCAGGAGATGATGGTGTAAAGTTATGGAACATGATTAACCCTGATAAAAAAACTGAAGTTAAAAGAAATAGTAAGGAAGATTTCAAAGATAAATTGGATCAATACTATCCAATTGATATGGCAAGCTATAATTCTAATAAACCGAATGTAGGTGACGAAAAAGAGATTGACTTTAAGTTTGCACCTGACACAGACAAAGAATTGTATAAAGAAGATATCATAGTTCCAGCAGGATCCACATCTTGGGGACCGAGAACAGATTTGCTTTTAAAGCCTGATGTCTCAGCACCAGGTAAAAATATTAAATCCACTCTCAATGTCATTAATGGGAAATCAACTTATGGTTATATGTCAGGGACTAGTATGGCAACTCCAATCGTGGCAGCTTCTACTGTTTTGATTAGACCGAAGTTAAAGGAAATGCTTGAAAGACCTGTATTGAAAAATCTTAAGGGAGATGACAAAATAGACCTTACAAGTCTTACAAAAATAGCCCTACAAAATACTGCACGGCCTATGATGGATGCGACTTCTTGGAAAGAAAAAAGCCAATACTTTGCATCACCTAGACAACAGGGAGCAGGGCTAATTAATGTGGCCAATGCTTTGAGAAATGAAGTTGTAGCTACTTTTAAAAACACGGATTCTAAAGGTTTGGTAAACTCTTATGGTTCTATTTCTCTTAAAGAAATAAAAGGAGATAAAAAATACTTTACAATTAAGCTTCACAATACATCAAACAGACCTTTAACCTTTAAAGTTTCAGCATCAGCGATAACTACAGATGCTCTAACTGATAGACTAAAACTGGATGAAACATATAAAGACGAAAAATCTCCAGATGGGAAGCAAATTGTTCCAGAAATCCACCCAGAAAAAGTCAAAGGAGCAAATATCACATTTGAGCATGATACTTTTACCATAGGAGCAAATTCTAGCTTTGATTTAAATGCGGTTATAAACGTTGGGGAAGCAAAAAACAAAAATAAATTCGTAGAATCATTTATTCATTTTGAATCAGTGGAAGAAATGGAAGCTCTAAACTCCAATGGTAAGAAAACAAATTTCCAACCTTCTTTATCGATGCCTCTAATGGGATTTGCTGGGGATTGGAATAAGGAACCAATCCTTGATAAATGGGCCTGGGAAGAAGGTTCAAAATCAAAAACAATGGAAGGTTATGATGATGATGGTAAACCAAAAATTCCAGGAACCTTAAATAAGGGAATTGGTGGAGAACATGGTATAGATAAATTTAATCCAGCAGGAGTTATACAAAATAGAAAAGATAAAAATACAACATCCCTAGATCAAAATCCAGAATTATTTGCTTTCAATAACGAAGGGATCAACGCACCATCATCAAGTGGTTCTAATATTGCTAAAATTTATCCTTTAGATTCAAATGGAAATCCTCAAGATGCTCAACTTGAGAGAGGATTAACACCTTCTCCACTTGTATTAAGAAGTGCAGAAGAAGGATTAATTTCAATAGTAAATACAAATAAAGAGGGAGAAAATCAAAGAGACTTAAAAGTCATTTCGAGAGAACACTTTATTAAAGGAATTTTAAACTCTAAGAGAAATGATGCAAAGGGAATCAAATCTTCTAAACTAAAAGTTTGGGGTGACTTGAAGTGGGATGGACTCATCTATAACCCTAGAGGTCGAGAAGAAAATGCACCAGAAAGTAAGGATAACCAAGATCCTGCTACTAAGATAAGAGGTCAATTTGAACCGATTGCGGAAGGTCAATATTTCTATAAATTTAAATATAGATTAACTAAAGATTACCCATGGCAGGTTTCCTATATTCCTGTAAAAATTGATAACACAGCCCCTAAGATTGTTTCGGTTGATTTTTCAAATCCTGAAAAAATTAAGCTGATTACAAAGGATACTTATCACAAGGTAAAAGATCAATACAAGAATGAAACTCTATTTGCGAGAGATCAAAAAGAACATCCTGAAAAATTTGACGAGATTGCAAACGAAGTTTGGTATGCTGGCGCCGCTCTGGTTAATGAAGATGGAGAGGTTGAGAAAAATCTTGAAGTAACTTACGCAGGTGAGGGTCAAGGAAGGAATAGGAAACTTGACAAAGACGGAAATACCATTTATGAAATTAATGGTGCAGGAGATTTAAGAGGAAAAATCATTGAAGTCATTGCACTAGATGGCTCTAGCAATTTCACAAAGATTCATAGAATTAAATTTGCTGATCATGCTGATGAAAAGGGGATGGTTTCCTATTATCTAGTAGATCCTGATCAAGATTCATCTAAATACCAAAAGCTTGGCGAGATTGCTGAATCTAAATTTAAAAATTTAGGAAATGTTATAGACGATAGTCTTAAAAAAGATACAACTGAAGTAGAACATCATCAAGAAAATGAAGAATCTATAGAAGAAAAATCTAGTTTGACTATTCATAAAACTATTTCAACAATTAGAGAGTTTGAAAGTAAAGACTTGAAGAAACTCATTAAAAAGAAATTTAGAGAAGTTGATGACTTTACAAGTGAAACTGGTAAGAGGACAGAAGAATACGATTATAAATACGATGATAAGGGAAATATCATTGCTTATGACGATGGTAGCGCCTTAGAATATGAAACTGAAAAACTTGACGAAATCAAATCAAAAATTTATGGTGTTCTAAGCCCGTCTAAAGATGGACACTTTGAAATTCTTGGAAAGATAAGTAATGTTTCTAAAAATGCCAAGGTATATTATGGTAATAAATATAAATCGATAGAAATCAAAACGACCAAGTATGATTCCCACTCAAAAACGATGACATTTGATTTATACGCTAATATTAATGATATTGTGGATGGATTAGCTTTTTCAGGCGATATGAGATTCTTTGTTAAAGATGATGATCAGATAAAAGCTGAAACTAAAATTAGAATGCCTGAAAAAAATAAGGAAACTAAAACAGAATATCCCTATGCATCAAGTTATGGGAATGTAATAGAATTAGGAGAAGGAGATCTTTCAAAAAACAAACCAAACAATTTAACGGACATGGAATCTGGTAAAATCTATTCTGATTCAGAAAAACAACAATATCTGTTAAAAGATAACATTATTCTAAGAAAAGGCTATGCACTAAAAGTGACTACCTATAATCCTGGAAAAACGGATATGTTAGAAGGAAATGGAGTCTATAACAAGGAAGATATAGCAAAAATCCAAAAGACCAATCCTAATCTAAGAGTCCTTTCAGAAAAAATAATTTATGCTGATAGTAGAAATGTTGAAGATGGAAGAAGTACTCAATCCGTATTAATGTCGGCTTTAGACGGCTTTAACATTGTAAAATATCAAGTGTTTACCTTTAAAATGAACGATAAAGGGGAGGCAATCGATAAAGATGGAAATCTTGTAACAGATCCTTCTAAACTGGTATTATTTGGTAAGGATGGTAAAGAGTACACTGGAGAGGATAAGTCCAATGTAGAAGCTATAAAAGAAGATGGCTCTACGTTATTTATTGATGCAAAACCAGTAAACCTTTCAATGGACAAGAACTACTTTAATCCATCTAAATCTAATAAAATTTATGTACGAAATCCAGAATTTTATTTAAGAGGTAAGATTTCTGATAAGGGTGGTTTTAACTGGGAGTTGCGAGTTAATGAATCGGTTGTAGATAATTATTTAATCTACGGAGATTTACACATTGATAACACTAGAGATTTTAACATTAAGCTTAATGTTAAAGACGGTGATATCATGGACTGGGGAATGAAAGACTATAAAGCAAACGGATTCCCAGATAAGGTAACAGATATGGATGGAAATGTTTATCTTCAAACTGGCTATAGCGATTTGAATGCGAAAGCGGTTGGAGTACACTATCAATTTTTATATGATAATGTTAAACCAGAAGTAAACATTGATCCTAAGGGAAATACTAGTATTGAATATGCTAAGGGAAAATCTGTAGTCTTTAATATCAATGATAAAAGAAATAATGGATTCGATGGTGAGATTCAAGACAAACATATTTATGTAAATGGAAAAGAATACAAATCATTTGATGATATTAAACAACTAACAGATAAGACACTAAACATTAAGATTGTTGTAAAAGATTTTGCAAGAAATACAACCGTAAAAGAATTCATTTTAAACAAAGATACGGGAGAGGTAAGCGAATTAAAACCTCATACGGTGACTGTGACCATTCAAAATGGAAAAGAAATGAGTTCTAAGATAGTGTCGGAAGAAGATTTCATTTTACCTGTCTATAAGGGGGAATTAGAAAAAGGCTATCAATTTGATGGCTGGGAAATTGCTGGTGTCGAAGGGAAAAAAGATGCTGGTTATGTTATTAATCTATCAAAAGATACCTTTATAAAACCTGTATTCAAGAAAATAGAGGAGAAAAAGGAGGAGGAAAATAAACCTACTTTTGATGTATCCAAAAAGAAAGATAAGATGCAAGCAAATCATAATCAATTAGATGAAAGTCACAGAAAAGAGGATTTACAAAGAGAAAATCATTCACACAAATCTGATTCAACTAAAGATGTTAAAACTACAGTTCCTGTACAAGTAAATTATAGTCAATTAGATGAAAGTCAAAGATCTGATTCAACTGAGGATGTCAAAGTTATAGTTCCTGATGAAAATGATAAAAACTTTGAAAATAAGAAGGAAGTTTATCTTAATGAACCAGAGAACATAGATAATAAACATACCAATATTGATAGTAAATCAACTACTAACAATGATAGGTTGCCAAAAACCGGAACAGTTAGCGAAGTCTTCACGTCATTAGTTGCCGGAATAATGTTTACCGTAGGTGCATTTCTTGGATTGAAGAAAAAAGATCAAGATGAAGACAAAAGCTATAGATGAAAAAATGGTTTATGTACTGAGATAGTATGATGATGAAACCATTTTGTAAAAATAGCTATTTATAACTCAACTATTTAGTTTACTTTACTATTGATACTCTTTTTTGATTTATTAATAGACTTAGTTTCGACAACTAATGAATTGATTGAAAGGGTTAGTATTGACAATATTGGTCATATTGATTGGAAAATAGAGTCTATCGAAATTTAAAGGCTAATAGAGGTGATGAGACAATTTCAAGGAATTAAGTAGCGTTTGGTTGCTTAATTCCTTTTTATTTGGAAGGAAGTTTTTCACCTGATTCCTTATTTTATCTTAACTATTCAACCACTTAGAACGAGATAGAGACCAGATAGGCAAAAGACCTTGTTCTTGGAACTGGCCTTTGCTATAATGTTTTTTGTAAGGGACGTGAGGTGTCAATATCAAATAACTCAAGTTCCTAAAAAAGAAATCGGAGATAAACAAATGAAAAAATTATTGGGAATTGTATTTTTAGTAGCAGCAGCGACAGTAGTGTATTTTGGTTCTGTTGGCTGGCCAAGTTTGGACATTAACCTCTGGTCATTGATTCCGGTAGGCTTGTTCCTCTTTTTCACTCTAGAGAATCTTTTGAAAAAGGATTACAAGGCTAGTCTGATGTGTTTGATTATTGCCTTTATTATTGCGAATGCAATTTTGGACCTTTTGCCAATTTCAAGTGGTTTGGTGATTGGAGCAGGTGTGCTAGCTTGTGTAGGTATTGGTTATCTATTTCCTGATAAAGAGAGTAAATAGAAATTATTAAAAAAGATATAAAGAAAAAACACTTCAATCACTGTATTTAGTTTGATTGAGGTGTTTTCGATTTAGTTTTTTATTTCTGAGCCATCAATTCAACAATCATCTCGATATACATGACAAGGGTTAATAAGAATCCTGCACGCCAGAAGAATTTGATGAATTTAGGATAGTAAAAGCTACGTTTTTTCAGAAGGAAGAAAAAAACGAGAATAATGGCTAGGACTGAGAGGGCTAGGCCCAGTCTAGGGAGAAAATTATGGGTAAAGGTTTTAGCTGTAATTAGGTAATACTCAAATACCAAGACTGGAAAAGCCAAATCCGCAAAGTTTCGTCCTAGTTTTTTTAATCTAAAAAGTTTGGTTATGATAATGCAGACTACTAAAGTCAGTATCAATAATAAAATAGATGCTAATTTCATTAAAATCATATCCATATTGTATCATAAAAAATCGCTAATGGAAACGAGAAACAGAGGAATTTATAGGAAAGTCAGGCTTTTGAGATTGTGGGTGATTTTTGTTATAATGAAAGTTATGAAATCTTATAATACCTTGAATGATTATTATCGAAAACTCTTTGGAGAAAAGACTTTTAAAGTCCCTATTGATGCGGGGTTTGACTGTCCCAATCGTGATGGGACTGTGGCTCATGGAGGCTGTACTTTTTGTACGGTTTCAGGTTCTGGAGATGCTATCGTAGCACCGGATGCGCCTATTCGTGAGCAATTTTATAAGGAAATTGACTTTATGCATCGCAAATGGCCAGATGTTAAAAAGTATCTGGTTTATTTTCAAAACTTTACCAACACCCATGAAAAGGTGGAAGTCATCCGAGAGCGCTATGAGCAGGCTATCAACGAACCGGGTGTAGTAGGAATCAATATTGGAACGCGCCCAGACTGTTTACCAGACGAAACCATCGAATATTTGGCTGAGTTATCGGAACGCATGCATGTGACGGTTGAATTGGGCTTGCAGACCACTTATGAAGCAACCTCTGATCTGATTAACCGTGCCCATTCCTATGAGTTGTACGTGGAAACGGTTAAGCGTTTGAGAAAGTATCCCAAGATTGAGATTGTTTCCCATCTTATTAATGGCTTGCCTGGTGAAACCCATGAGATGATGATTGAAAATGTCCGTCGCTGTGTCACGGATAACGATATTCAAGGGATTAAATTGCACTTGCTTCACCTGATGACCAATACTCGTATGCAACGAGATTACCACGAAGGACGTTTGCAGTTGATGAGTCAGGACGAGTATGTCAAGGTCATCTGTGACCAACTGGAAATCATTCCCAAGCATATCGTCATCCATCGAATCACAGGAGATGCACCTAGGGATATGCTGATTGGTCCTATGTGGAGCCTCAATAAATGGGAAGTCCTCAACAGCATTGAGATGGAGATGAGACGTCGTGGAAGTGTTCAAGGATGCAAGGCTGTAAAACAGGAGTTTGAAAATGAAAAGACCACTTGAGATGGCACATGATTTTTTGGCTGAGGTAGTGACAAAAGAAGATATCGTAGTGGATGCGACAATGGGAAATGGCCATGACACGCTTTTTCTGGCCAAGCTAGCCAAGCAAGTCTATGCCTTTGATATACAGGAGCAAGCCTTGGAAAAGACCCAAGAGCGTTTGCATCAGGCTGGCCTGACAAATGCCCAGTTAATCTTGCAAGGTCATGAGACACTGGACCAGTTTGTGACAGAAGCCAAGGCAGGAATTTTCAATCTGGGCTATTTGCCGTCTGCTGATAAGTCTGTCATTACCCAACCTCAGACAACGATTGAGGCATTAGAAAAGTTGTGTGGCTTACTTGTCAAAGGTGGACGAATTGCTATTATGATCTACTATGGTCATGATGGAGGCGGCCTCGAGAGGGATGCTGTCTTGGATTTTGTTAGCCAGTTGAACCAACAAGAGTACACAGCTGCCATTTACCGAACTTTAAATCAAGTCAACAACCCACCATTTTTAGTAATGATTGAAAAATTAGAGAGATATAGACATGGATAAACAATACCTACGTGAAAAGCTGGATGCCATGCGCCAGAATTTTGTTGAATCAACCCACCACGAACGAGCAGTGGGAGTGCTAGACCAAGCGCATATGAGCAAAAAAATGCTTAAAATCAAGAAAAAATTAGTTGCTCTTGAAATGGAACGGTGCCAGAGAAAAATTGAGCACAAAGACTGTTCCAAGATTGACCAAAAAATCAAAGAGCAGAAGGAGATATTTGAATCCTGTTGTAAAAAAGATTAAGGAGGTCGTGCGTGGAATTACTGATTTACCTCATCCTATTTTTACTGGTCTTGATTGTCTCAAGTACAACCAATAAGCTCCTGCCCTTTTTGCCCCTCCCTTTGGTGCAGATTCTTTTGGGAATTGTGATTGGTCTCTTTTTACCCAATACCGACTTTCACCTCAATACAGAGTTGTTTTTGGCCCTGGTTATCGGGCCCTTGCTTTTCCGAGAGTCTGAGGAAGCAGATATTACGGCTATTTTAAAACACTGGCGAATCATTGTTTATCTCATATTTCCAGTGATTTTCATCTCGACCCTGAGTTTGGGTGGCTTGGCCCACCTTCTTTGGCTCAGTCTTCCCTTGGTGGCTTGCTTGGCTGTTGGGGCGGCACTTGGTCCTACGGACTTGGTGGCCTTTGCCTCCCTTTCGGAGCGGTTTAGCTTTCCAAAGCGCGTGTCTAATATCCTTAAGGGTGAAGGACTCTTGAATGATGCATCAGGTTTGGTTGCCTTTCAGGTAGCCTTGGCAGCTTGGACAACAGGAGCCTTTTCTCTTGGACAAGCAGGTAGTTCGCTTATCTTTTCAATCCTAGGCGGTTTTTTGATAGGCTTTTTAACAGCCATGACCAATCGCTTCCTCCATACTTTCTTGCTAAGTGTGCGCGCAACGGATATTGCCAGCGAACTTTTATTAGAATTGAGTTTGCCCCTGGTGACCTTTTTTCTAGCAGAAGAAGTACACGTTTCTGGGATTATTGCCGTTGTGGTTGCGGGGATTTTGAAGGCAAGTCGCTTTAAGAAAATCACGCTTCTCGAAGCCCAAGTGGATACTGTGACTGAGACAGTCTGGCATACAGTGACCTTTATGCTGAACGGTTCTGTCTTCGTGATTTTGGGAATGGAGTTGGAAATGATAGCAGAACCTATCTTGACCAATCCAATCTATAATCCCTTACTCTTGCTGGTGTCTCTTGTCGTTCTTACCTTTGTCCTCTTTGCCATTCGTTTTGTCATGATCTATGGCTATTATGCTTATAGGACCCGCCGCCTCAAGAAAAAGTTAAATAAGTATATGAAGGATATGCTTCTCTTGACCTTCTCAGGTGTCAAGGGAACGGTGTCGATTGCTACAATTCTTTTGATACCAAGTGATTTAGAGCAGGAATATCCAATTTTACTTTTCCTTGTCGCGGGTGTGACGCTTGTCAGCTTTTTAACAGGTCTCTTGGTCTTGCCTCATCTTTCTGACGAACAGGAAGAAAGCAAGGATTATCTTATGCATATCGCCATTTTGAATGAAGTAACGCTAGAGTTGGAAAAAGAGTTGGAAGATACCAGAAATAAACTTCCCCTCTATGCGGCTATTGACAATTATCATGGACGTATTGAAAATCTCATCCTGAGTCAAGAAAATAAGGGGGCTCAAGAAGACTGGGAGGCCTTAAAACTTCTCATCCTCAGTATTGAAAGTGATGGTTTAGAACAGGCTTACGAAGAGGACAAGATGAGTGAGCGTGCCTATCGAGTTTACCAACGTTATTTGAAAAACATGGAACAAAGTATCAATCGCAAGTTTGCTTCACGATTGACCTATTATTTCCTTGTTTCCTTGCGGATTTTACGTTTTCTCCTCCACGAAGTCTTTACCTTTGGCAAGACTTTTCGCAGTTGGAAAAATGAAGAATCACAGAAACTCAGAGCTCTTGACTATGACCAAATTGCAGAGCTCTATCTAGAAAATACAGAGATGATTATCGAAAGTTTGGAGAGCCTAAAAGGGGTTTATAAGAGTTCTTTGATCAGCTTCATGCAGGATTCTCGTCTCCGAGAAACAGCTATTATCACTAGTGGTGCCTTTGTCGAACGGGTTATCAACCGTGTCAAGCCTAACAATATCGATGAAATGCTGAGAGGGTATTATCTGGAGCGCAAGTTGATTTTCGAATATGAAGAAAAACGATTGATTACGACCAAGTATGCCAAGAAGTTACGACAAAATGTCAATAACTTAGAGAACTATTCCTTGAAGGAAGCTGCCAATACCCTGCCTTATGATATGATGGAATTGGTAAGAAGAAATTAATCAAGATTGTAAGTGAAGGAGTGTGACATGAAGAAGTGGTGGAAAGAGCTGATAGACAAGCCTTTATTAAAAGCTTTTTTGCATTATTATCAAGCATCAGATAGTGAGTTGACCAGTGTCGCAGTAGCCTACTATTGGTTGATTTCGATTTTTCCCCTGCTTTTGGTGGTGGTCAATATCCTCCCTTATTTCCAAATTCCAGTTTCTAATTTTTTAAAAGTCGTCAATGAATTCTTGCCCGATACCATGTATGATGTGGTTGCAAAGATTATTACAGAAGTACTGACCCAACCGTCAACGGGTTTATTGAGTTTTGCGGTTTTGTCAGCCCTCTGGACCTTTTCAAAATCCATGAACTTTCTGCAGAAAGCCTTTAATAAAGCTTACGGAGTTGCAAAAAATCGTGGGATGATTTCCCATCAGCTCATGAGTTTATTTGTCAGTTTTGGCTTGCAGATTCTCTTTGCCTTGGCTCTATTTTTGAGTGTTTTTGGTCGCATGCTCCTCAACCTTATCAAAAGTTACTGGAAATCAGATAGTCCTCTCTTTGATTATCTGCAAGACCTGACAGGCCCCTTGGTCTATGCTTTGATTTTTGCAATCTTGGTCATGCTTTATTATTTCCTGCCTAATGTTAAGGACCGACGAATTCGACATGTATTGCCAGGTAGTGCCTTTGTCTTGTTGACTCTGGTCTTACTGCTCAATATCTTTTCAGTCTATGTCAACAATTATGTCAATCACATAGTGGACGTGCGTTTTTTCAGTTCCGTCGTCGTGGTGGTCATGATGTTCTGGTTTATTCTCATCGCTAAGATTTTAATTGTCGGTGCGGTGATCAATGCCAGTGTTCAGAGTTTGAAAGATACAAGCTTTAGAACAGGCTAATTCTTTATTCATAACAAAACGCATACTATCAGGCTTTATAAAACCTTGATAATATGCGCTTTTTGATTGTGAAAATTAGTAGATAAACATGGCATCGCCAAAACTGAAGAAACGGTATTGTTCTTGGATGGCATGGTGATAAGCATCTAAGACTAATTCACGGCCTGCAAAGGCAGAAACCAACATGACCAGAGTTGATTTTGGCAGGTGGAAGTTGGTTGAGAAGGCATCCACGACCTTCCACTCATAGCCAGGTTTGATAAAGATATTGGTCCAGCCAGAATCTGCTTGGATTTGCCCATCAAACTTGGAACCAATAGTCTCCAAGGTGCGGATAGAAGTGGTTCCAACAGCGATGACACGACCTCCATTTTCTTTAACCGAGCGAAGGGTGGCAGCTGCTTCCTCAGAAAGCTGGTAGAACTCTGAGTGCATTTCGTGTTCGTCCAGATTGTCAACTGAAACAGGTCTAAAGGTTCCGAGTCCGACATGAAGAGTCAGATAGACTAGATGAACTCCTTTAGCTTGGATTTCTGACAGCAGTTCTTTAGTGAAGTGAAGACCAGCAGTTGGTGCAGCAGCAGAGCCACTTTCCTTGGCGTAGACGGTTTGATAACGTTCACGGTCATCCAGTTTTTCGTGGATATAAGGTGGCAGAGGCATTTCACCCAGGCTTTCCAAGACTTCTAGGAAAATTCCTTGGTATTCAAAGCGAACAATACGGCCCCCGTGGGTCAATTCTTCCGTCACGACAGCGCTGAGACGACCATCACCAAAGTTAACACGAGTGCCAACCTTGAGGCGTTTAGCAGGTTTAGCCAGAACTTCCCACTCATCTCCAGCAGTATTTTTTAGCAGGAGAAGTTCCACATGGCCTCCTGTCTCCTCTTTTTGACCATAGAGGCGAGCAGGGAGAACGCGGGTGTCGTTCATGACAAGGGCATCACCAGGTTCCAGCATGTCAATAATAGAGTGGAAGTGTTTATCCTGCATTTCTCCCGTCTCACGGTTGACGATGAGGAGTTTAGAGGCATCTCGTTTTTCAAGGGGTGTTTGGGCAATCAATTCCTCAGGTAAGTGGAAATCAAAATCAGCTGTATTCATATATCTGTTCATTCTTTCTAAGTTCTAATCTTATCCATTATAACATGTTTCAAGTGTGGACGCTCTTTTTTTAGAAATTAAATCGTTTTCACTTGACAAAAATTGGTCTATACCATATAATAAATATAGATAGAAATGGAGGATGAAAAGATGAAAGTTATTAAAGTTGAAAACCAAATCGAAGGTGGAAAAGTTGCTTTTGAGATTTTGAAGGAAAAATTGGCCAATGGAGCTCAAACACTAGGACTTGCGACTGGAAGCAGTCCACTTGAATTTTACAAGGAAATTGTTGAGAGTGACCTTGATTTTTCAAATCTAACCAGTGTCAACCTTGATGAGTATGTAGGACTTGATGGAGACAATCCTCAGTCTTACCGTCACTTCATGCAAGAAAACTTGTTCAACCAAAAACCATTTAAAGAAAGTTTCTTGCCTCGTGGGGTTAAGGATCATGCTGAAGCTGAAGTTGAACGCTACAACCAAATTTTGGCTGACCATCCAGTTGACCTGCAAATCTTGGGAATTGGTCGCAATGGACATATCGGATTTAATGAACCTGGTACTCCATTTGACAGTCAAACGCATCTGGTAGAGCTTGACCAGTCTACTATTGAAGCCAATGCGCGCTTTTTTGACAAGATTGAAGACGTCCCAACCCAAGCCATTTCAATGGGGATTAAAAATATCTTGGATGCCAAGTCAATCCTTCTCTTTGCTTATGGTGAGTCGAAAGCAGAAGCCATTGCCGAAACCGTGTCTGGTCCAGTGACTGAGAATCTACCTGCAAGTAGCCTACAAAATCACCCTGATGTGACCATTATTGCGGATGCTGAAGCGCTCAGCTTACTTGAAAAATAAAAAACGAACCCCTTCAGTTTCTTCTATCTGAGTGCTTTAAACTCTTGTATAAATGGAAGAAAAAATCAAAATTAAACCGCATTTTTTCTTGACAATTATTCCTTTTACGTGTAAAATAGAATAGATCTTGAACTTGAAGGGAGTGAAAAAAATGTCTAAAACAGTAGTACGTAAGAATGAATCTCTTGACGACGCACTTCGTCGTTTCAAACGTGCGGTTACTAAAGCTGGTACTCTTCAAGAAACACGCAAACGTGAATTCTATGAAAAACCTTCTGTAAAACGTAAACGTAAATCAGAAGCAGCTCGTAAACGTAAAAAATTCTAATTAGAAATGAAAGGCTGGAGAAATCTAGTCTTTTTTCTTTTAATACTCTTCGAAAATCTCTTCAAACCACGTCAACGTCGCCTTGCCGTAGATATGGTTACTGACTTCGTCAGTTTCATCTACAACCTCAAAGCAGTGCTTTGAGCTGACTTCGTCAGTCTTATCTGCTACCTCAAAACAGTGTTTTGAGCAACCTATGGCTAGTTTCCTAGTTTGCTCTTTGATTCTCATTGAGTATAAATAAATACTCCAAAGCCTGCAAAAATCTGAAACTTCTAAGGACAATTTGATATAATAGTAAAAAGAACTCGATTGAAGGAGGAAATGATGTCGGTTTTAGTAAAAGAAGTGATTGAAAAGCTTAGACTAGACATTGTCTATGGCGAACCAGAATTGCTTGAAAAGGAAATCAATACAGCGGATATTACGCGACCTGGTCTTGAAATGACAGGTTATTTTGACTACTACACGCCAGAGCGGATCCAGCTCTTGGGGATGAAGGAGTGGTCTTATCTGATCAGCATGCCTTCCAACAGCCGTTATGAAGTTTTGAAAAAAATGTTTCTACCTGAGACACCAGCAGTCATTGTTGCCCGTGGTTTGGTGGTTCCAGAGGAGATGTTAAAGGCAGCCAGAGAATGTAAGATTGCCATTTTAACCAGCCGTACAGCTACTAGTCGTTTGTCTGGAGAGTTATCTAGCTATCTGGATTCTCGTTTGGCAGAACGTACCAGTGTGCACGGTGTCTTGATGGATATCTATGGGATGGGTGTCTTGATTCAGGGAGATAGTGGAATAGGTAAGAGTGAGACAGGTTTAGAGCTTGTCAAACGTGGTCACCGCTTGGTAGCTGATGACCGGGTCGATATCTTTGCCAAGGATGAGATTACTCTTTGGGGTGAACCGGCTGAAATCTTGAGACACCTGATTGAAATTCGTGGGGTTGGGATTATCGATGTCATGAGCCTCTACGGTGCCAGTGCCGTCAAGGACTCTTCACAAGTCCAGCTGGCTGTTTATTTGGAAAATTACGATACACATAAAACTTTTGATCGTCTGGGAAACAATGCAGAGGAAATAGAAATTTCTGGCGTAGCCATTCCTCGTATCCGCATCCCAGTTAAAACAGGTCGTAATATCTCTGTCGTGATTGAGGCTGCTGCCATGAATTATCGTGCCAAGGAAATGGGCTTTGATGCGACGCGTTTGTTCGAAGAACGCTTGACAAATCTTATTGCTCAAAACGAGGTGCCTAATGATTGATCCAATTGCTATTCATCTAGGTCCTCTAGCTATTCGTTGGTATGCCTTGTGTATTGTTACAGGTTTGATTCTTGCGGTTTATTTGACCATGAAAGAAGCGCCTAGAAAGAAGATCATACCAGACGATATTTTAGATTTTATCTTAGTAGCCTTTCCCTTGTCTATTTTAGGAGCTCGTCTCTACTATGTCATTTTCCGTTTTGATTACTATAGTCAGAATTTGGGAGAGATTTTTGCCATTTGGAATGGTGGTTTGGCTATTTACGGTGGTTTGATTACAGGGGCTATTGTACTTTATATCTTTGCTGATCGTAAACTTATCAATACTTGGGATTTTCTAGATATTGCAGCGCCTAGCGTTATGATTGCCCAAAGTTTGGGTCGCTGGGGCAATTTCTTTAACCAAGAAGCTTATGGTGCAGCAGTGGATAATTTGGATTATCTACCTGCCTTTATCCGTGATCAGATGTATATTGAGGGGAGCTACCGTCAACCGACCTTCCTTTATGAGTCTCTATGGAATCTACTTGGCTTTGCCTTGATTTTGATATTGAGACGAAAATGGAAGAGTCTCAGACAAGGTCATATCACTGCTTTCTACTTGATTTGGTATGGTTTCGGTCGTATGGTCATCGAAGGCATGCGAACAGATAGCCTCATGTTCTTTGGCCTTCGAGTGTCTCAATGGCTTTCAGTTGTCCTTATTGGTCTCGGTATTTTTATCATTCTATATCAAAATCGAAAGAAGGCCCCTTACTATGTTACAGAGGAGGAAAACTAAATGTTAGAAGTTGCATATATTCTTGTAGCCCTTGCTTTGATTGTATTTTTAGTATATCTAATCATTACTGTACAAAAGCTTGGCCGTGTTATCGATGAAACAGAGAAGACGATTAAAACCTTGACTTCAGATGTGGATGTGACCTTGCATCACACCAATGAGTTATTGGCTAAGGTCAATGTCTTGGCAGATGATATCAATGTTAAGATGGCAACGATTGATCCACTCTTTAATGCTGTTGCAGATTTATCTCTATCTGTTTCAGACCTAAATGACCATGCGCGTGTCTTGAGTAAGAAAGCTTCATCAGCTGGTTCAAAAACACTCAAGACTGGTGCAAGTTTGTCAGCTCTTCGTCTTGCAAGTAAATTTTTCAAAAAATAAAAAAGGAGAATCCTTATGGGTAAACTATCCTCAATCCTTTTAGGAACCGTTTCAGGTGCAGCTCTTGCCTTGTTTTTAACAAGCGATAAGGGCAAACAAGTTTGCAGTCAGGCTCAAGATTTTCTAGATGATTTGAGAGAAGATCCTGAGTATGCCAAGGAGCAGGTCTGTGAAAAACTGACAGAAGTTAAGGATCAGGCTACAGATTTTGTTCTGAAAACCAAAGAACAGGTTGAGTCAGGTGAAATCACTGTGGACAGTGTACTTGCTCAAGCCAAATCATGTGCCCGTCAAGCGACAGAAGCATCAAAAAATCAATTCAATAATCTCAAGGAGCAATGGCAAGAAAAGGCCGAAACTCTTGACCAATCAGAAGAGATTGTGATTGATATCAAAGAAGAAAAAATCTAGATTTGACAGAGTTGGATAAAAATCCAATAGTAGTTGCAAATCTAGTAAATTGTATAAGATAAAACGCATAGTATTAAGGTTTTCAAGACCTGATATTATGCGTTTTTTGATTTTGAAAACTTTTTGACAAACCTTTTTTAAAACACATGAGTGTTATGATTTTTTATGGTATAATGGCAGTGTTGAAAGTAAAATATTTACATTTTTTTATATTTTACTGATATTTTAGTAATATTAAGCAATCCATTTTTCTATGATTAGAAATCAATGTAGTAGCTTATAATCAAGTAGAGGAAAAGCTCTAAAATTTTAGTCAAGAAATGATCTAGTTTTCTGTCAAGGCAAAATATTAGAACCCTCTATTTTGTAAAAAATAGTTAGAAAGAAAGTTGGTAAAATGAAAGATATTTTTAATAAACGTCAACGTTTTTCGATTCGAAAGTTTTCTGTTGGAGTGGCTTCTGTATTAATAGGAATTGCCTTGTTTACACCATCTCAGGGAGTACTTGCTTCTACGGAAAATTCTCTACCTTCTGTGGAGAAAAGAGAAGCAGTGCAACCTATATCAGATAATCAAAATAATCCTTCTTCTGAGTTAGATACCAGAGATGTTCCAATAGGATCTACAAGGACTACAGAACCCGTCAGATCTGGGGATAAGGAAAATAATAGCTTGACCACAAGGGATTTCGTGGCGGGTGAAGACAGATCAAGCACTCCAGCGGTGAGAGCAACATCAAATCCTTCCGAGGTTAAAAAGTATGAATTAACTGATGAGTATGCTAAGCAAATAAAAGCAGGAGTAATCGGTTCAGAAGGTAATAAGCTTGACAGTTTGTTACTAAACGGCCCTAAGTTAAGTCCAGAAGCTTATACAGATGAAGATTACTTGAAGGATAAAGAAGAACTTTATATTTATGAAAAGGACGGAAAAAAGTATGTAGGCTATAATAGTCATCCTATGTTAGAAGATACTGATGGTGATGGTATTATTGACAGTAAAGAAAAGCCAGATGAAAAATTAAAATGGAATGTCAGTGAGCGCGATATGATTATGTTCATGGAATTGTCTTACCGTGATGATGATTATATTGATAAAGTTTTAAATAATAAGAAGCAATTAACAGAGGCGGATTTATACAAAAAGAAAGGCGAAAGTAAACCACGCTATGAATACATGATGATGAATAGGGAATTAGCTCCTTATTGGAAAAGAAAGAAAAGCTATCATACATCCAGTGGACTAGATGCTGTCTTGTATGAAACTAAGAGTGATTTCTTATATTTACCAAATGGAACTGCACAAGTGTTAGCCTTTCGTGGAACAAGTGATGCCAAAGATATTGTGGCTGATGGAGTACTTGGAGTAGGAAGCAATCCTCAGCAAGGGAACGATGCAGAAAATATCATGCGCGAACTAGCTAAAGATAAGAGTATTACCAATCTTTATTTGACAGGACATTCTTTAGGAGGATACTTAGTACAACGGGCAATGGTTGAAGCCTATCAGTTGGCATATTCTGATAGCAGAGTCATGTCTCCTAAAGAACAGCGGGCTTATAGAAACTTTTATAATAATGTATTAAAAAAAGGAACAACATTCAATGCTCCAAAAGTTGTGACAAGTTGGGTTTCCCGTCGTGAATTTTGGCAAAAAGGTTTAGATAGCAAAAAAATAGCTAAGTCTGGTAAAATGACTCATTATATTGTTGATAATGATTCGACGATAAGAAAAGGTGTCAGCAATGATAGTGATGTTGTTATAAATGTTGGACGGACAAGCGGAGGTCATAGTTCACGTTCTTATTTTGAAGCCGATCTGATTAATAGACGATCAGAGTTTATGTCTGGGAAACGAATTTCCTTAGATGGGACAGGTTATCAAGATAAAAAAATTACAACAGTTAAATCTGTAGAAAAATTTGGAGAAACTACTGTATACAGTAAAAGCGGAGATGACATCATTAAGTCAACAACTGTGAGTATGAAAGATCCTGATACAGGACAGATTACTAAAAATACACTTGATGAAGTGTTTAAGAAAGATGGTGCCAAGGCTAAGGTTGTCGTTACACCACTTGATCCAAGTGTTCGTTATGAAAAAGACGCCACAAGGGCTAAAGAAGAAGCAAAAGTCACAGTATCTGGTACTCCAGGCACCAGAACAGTAACTACCACTTATACTGTGAATCCGACAGATGGTAGCCTCATTCCACATGAAGGAAAACCAGTTATCAAACCTTCAACTCCTACAGTGGTTAAAGTGCCAGCTAAAGATGAGGTTGAATACCTCAAAGAAGGTGATGATGTTGTTAAGAAGACAACAACTTACGCGGTCAATGCAAGTACCGGTGTCCTTACTCCAACAGAGAAAAAGGAAATCTTCAAACAAAATGGAGCTAAATCTAAGGTTGTGGTTACGCCAATACAGCCAAGTGTTCGTTATGAAAAAGACGCGACAAAAGCTAAAGGTGAATCAAAAATCACAGTATCTGGTACTCCAGGCACTAGAACAGTAACTACCACTTATACTGTGAATCCGACAGATGGTAACCTCATTCCACATGAAGGAAAACCAGTTATCAAACCTTCAACTCCTACAGTGGTCAAGGTCCCAGCTAAAGATGAGGTTGAATACCTCAAAGAAGGCGATGATGTTGTTAAGAAGACAATAACTTACGCGGTCAATGTAAGTACCGGTGCCTTAACTCCAACAGAAAAAAATGAAGTATTCAAGAAAGATGGTGCTAAATCTAAGGTTGTGGTTACGCCAATACATCCAAGTGTTCGTTATGAAAAAGACGCGACAAAAGCTAAAGGTGAAGCAAAAATCACAGTAGCTGGTACTCCAGGTACCAGAACAGTAACCACAACCTACACAGTTAATTCGACAGATGGTAACCTCATTCCACATGAAGGAAAGCCAGTTATCAAACCTTCAACTCCTACAGTGGTTAGAGTGCCAGCTAAAGATGAGGTTGAATACCTCAAAGAAGGCGATGATGTTGTTAAGAAGACAACAACTTACGCGGTCAATGTAAGTACCGGTGCCTTAACTCCAACAGAAAAAAATGAAGTGTTCAAGAAAGATGGTGCTAAATCTAAGGTTGTTGTTACGCCAATAGAGCCAAGTATTCGTTATGAAAAAGACGCGACAAAAGCTAAAGGTGAAGCAAAAATCACAGTAGCTGGTACTCCAGGCACTAGAACAGTAACTACCACTTATGCTGTGAATTCGATAGATGGCAGCCTCATTCCACATGAAGAACCGGCAGTAGTAGTTCCATCAAAACCGACAGTGGTCAAGGTCCCAGCTAAAGATGAGGTTGAATACCTTAAAGAAGGCGATGATGTTGTTAAGAAGACTACAAGCTACGAAGTCAATGCAAGTACCGGTGCCCTTACTCCAACAGTAAGGAAAGACATTGCCAGTCCAAATGGCGTTAAATCCAAAGTCGTAACCAAAATAATTCCGGTAACAACACGGTATGAAGCAGATAAAACCAAAGATGTAGGAACTAATACGGTTACTAATAATGGATCTGAAGGTAAGATAGTAACAACAACATCAACACTTGTTAATGAAACTAATGGTACGGTAACGGATGGAACACCGATCGTTAGTAGAACAGAAATGGTACCAAAAGTCGTTAAAGTTGGTGCCAAGGACAAAGTAGTAGAAACCCCGATTGAACCAGAAGTTGAGTACGTCAGAGATGGTGAACGAGAAGTTGACACACCTAATGAACACGTTGAAGGAGCTAAAGGTAAAACAGTTACTACAACCACTTATGATGTAGATCCAAAGGACGGTCATATCACAGAACACGTTGGTAATCCAGTCGTCACCCCAGCATGCAAAACAATTGTTAAAGTTGGTGCGAAAACTAAGGTTGAACAATCTAAAGATTCTGAAGGTCGTGATGTGATTGATACCACTACCTATGAAGTTGATCCAAAAACAGGTAAGGTAACTCCTACAACAGTTCGAACTTATGGAACAACGAAAGAACCAACGACTGAGACAAGACCTGTACCATCCCCTGTTGTCTATGAAAAAGACGATAGTCGTGACAAAGATTTAGAACCAGTTCGAAAAGAAGGAACTCCTGGAGAAGACACCATCACCACAACGTACACAGTAGATCCTAATACTGGAAAGATTACAGCAAGTGAAGGTCAACCAGTTCGTACGAAAGAACCAACTAATACTATTGTCAAAGTCGCAGCGAAGGATAAAGTAGAAACAACCGAAATCCCATCACCTAAGAAGTATGTGAAAGATGATACACGTGACAAAGATCAACCGAATGTGGAAGAAGCAGGTCGAGCAGGTTCACGTACAACAACCACTACTTACAAAGTAAATCCAGCAGATGGAACAATTACAGAAAGAGTAGGAGAACCAGTAGTAGTAAATCCAACAGAAACAATTGTCAAAGTTGCAGCGAAGGACAAAGTAGTAGAAACACCAATTGAGCCAGAAGTTGAGTATGTTAGAGATGTTGAAAAAGACTTCGGTACACCAGCTCAGCGTACTGAGGGTGAAAAAGGTAAAACAGTCACTACAACCACTTACGATGTAGATCCAAAGGACGGTCATATTACAGAACACGTTGGTAATCCAGTCGTCACCCCAGCAGGTAAGACAATCGTTAAAATTGGTGCGAAAACTAAGGT
The DNA here is from genome assembly GCF_002860905.1 of Streptococcus oralis subsp. dentisani. GTDB lineage: Bacteria > Bacillota > Bacilli > Lactobacillales > Streptococcaceae > Streptococcus > Streptococcus oralis_BA. The sequence goes on from NZ_PKIG01000003.1 coordinate 241,051, forward strand.
TGAACAATCTAAAGATCCTGAAGGTCGTGATGTGATTGATACCACTACCTATGAAGTTGATCCAAAAACAGGTAATGTAACTCCGACAACAGTTCGAACTTATGGAACAAGTAAAGAACCAACAGTAGAGTTAGAACAATCTCCTAAGACAGGTGATGCTACAGTGACACCGAAGAAGCGAGATGACTCAACATCCCCATCAGGGACTAAGGTAGAAATGCCAGGTGAAGATGGAAAAGGTAAAGTACCCAACAGTGACCTCCCAGAAGGTAAAGTTACAAAACCAGGTCAGATTACTGAGCCAGATAAACCATCTGTTGAAGTTCCTGAGGTAACAACCCCAACAGGTAAGACGCCAAAAGTAGAGTTAGAACAAAATCCTAAGACAGGTGATGTTACAGTAACACCGAAAAAAACAGATAGTTCAACATATCAACCAGGAACTAAGGTAGAAATCCCAGGTGAAAATGGAGAAGGTAAAGTTACAGAACCAGGTAAACCATCTGTGGAAGTTCCAGTCGAAAATCCACCTGAGGTAACAATTTTTGAAAACGGTGTATTACCAGATTCGATTGAATTGCCAGAGCTAATGATTGAGGTTCGATGGATTGATGAAGCTGGAAATGTATTGAAACCATCCGTTAAGACAGGTAATGAAAAGGATGCTGAACATGGATCAATTCCAGGATATGAATTTGTACGAACTGTGATTGATGAAAATGAACCAGTAATGACCCACATTTTCAGAAAAGTAAGTGGAAGTACAATTCCAAATACAATTCCAGTAACTCCAGTCCTACCTGATATTAATGGAAATTCTGGTCACGATACGGCTGCGCTAACAACTCCAACTCCAGTTGCGTCAGCAACACATGATGCTAATGGAAATTCTGGTCAAGATAAACCAGCACCAGCTACTCCAACTCCAAATGCAGTTCAGGTAGATACTAAGACTACTGTTGATAATGGAGCTAAGTCAAATGATTCTCAAAATGTATTGCCAAATACAGGAACAGAATCAAATGCGTCTCTTGCATCTCTAGGACTTCTTGGACTATTGAGTGGATTTGGACTTGTAGCTCGCAAGAAAAAAGAAGACTAAAAATTTAGTCAAAATATGAACTGTTCATTGTTAAGTGGACAATGAATAGAAAAGATTAAACAACGGCTTTGTTCCTCGTTTTAAGAGGTACAAGGCCGTTGTTGTGTTTTTGGAAAGTAGATGCTAATCTTTGTACTAAGAATCTCAATTGGATACGCTATTAATTGGGATATGGAGTGAGTCATTTGTTACCATTAAATTTTTTAGGTGATTATTTTTTACTATTGAAAATGACGATGAATTATCTGATACGATATGTGGTTACATATTTATTTTAAAGCTAGAGAGTTTGTTATACCTCAAAATATAACATAATAATATTTTATGTATAGTTAAACAATTTATCCTTTATTCTATGGAATAAAACAGTTTTATCTTGTGTAAATATATTAAAAATGGTATAATCGAGCTGTGATAGCTGTGATAGCTGTGATAGCTGTGATAGCTGTGATAGCTGTGATAGCTGTGATAGCTGTGATAGCTGTGATAGCTGTGATGTGTAAGATATGCTCATCATAGCAGGTTTCATGGGTGCATTACTATAAGATGTGTAGCCATGAAGGTTGCTTTTAATTTGATTTTGTGTTTTAACATAAGGAGGAACAATGGAAAATAAATCAAATTCGCTCAATAGAATCAAGCGTCAGCAACGTGAAAAAGTTTTGCGCTTTTCTATTCGTAAATATAGTTTCGGTGCCGCTTCAGTTGCTGTTGCAGCGCTGATGTTTTTGGGTGCCCGCGTTGCGAGTGCGGATAGTCTAGTTGACAAGACTTCACAACTTAATGCGGGTGTAGTGAATCCTAAAAATGAGGCCGAATTGCCTAAAGAGAGTCCAGACACTACTGAAGAAAAAGTAGATGCAGAAAATCAAGCGCTTACAAGCACTGTGAATAACGCGCCTACAGTTGATAAAGCCAAGTTGAAAAAAGTAGTTGAAGAGTTAAATGTTCTTCTTTCAACTAAATTAAACCTTGACGAGTCAGTAGTATCGCCTGTTAAGGACAGACTTCAAAAAGGGAAAGAAGCCCTAGAAAGTTCTGAGCTAGCTCAAAAGGATATCGACGAGCTTGTAGAACTCTTGTCTAAAGATGTGACAGTCGTATCAGCTGCTAAGGAAGCAACTGAGGTTCAAGTTGATAAACAAGCAGATAAAACTGAGAAGCCAGCTGACAATCTAGCAAGTCAAACTTCTCCTGAAGTAAGTGCAAGCGAAGAGAGTCAAACTGTATCAGCTAAAAAAGATACTTTGAAAGTATCTGTAGATCAATTGCAGGCGGCTGTTTTGGAATTGCCTGAGCATGAGACTAGCAAAGAAGTTCTTGAAAAAGCCAATGAACTATTGGGCTTGGCTCAAGGAGTTCTTGAAAATACAACAGTTTCTCTGAACGATGTTGAAGATATGACAAAACGTGTGAAGAGAATGTTTAACTCTGTTAAAAACGCTACAACACGTTTGACTTCAGGTGCTCGTGACTCACGTAACGGCAAGAGCATGGGAGAAGGAGCACAGTTTAGAGCGACTACTGTTGAATATGGTCGTGTAGAAAATGCCTTAATTAATGTTAAAGAATATATATCAGAAGCTAAAGGGCAAGGAGCAACGACTATTGGGGATCGTGATCGTACGATTTCAAAAACGTTTATGACGGCAAAATATAGTGAAGAAGGTGGTAAGAAATTTATTACTTACGACGTTTACTTCCAAAATGATGGTAAAGCCTTGGATGGAGTAACTAATAATACGTTTTGGTTCTATCCGCCACGTGACATTTTGTATAATAGTGGTAATAACTATCCAGTAGGGACTATTTACGAATCTTATTACGAACGATATACAAATAATAGAGGTACAGGGACGCTTTCTGATAATCCTAATCATTTCACTAAGGTAGGGGATACGTATAATATTCCTTTAAAAAGTTATAAGTATCAAGATTCGGGTGCTAGAAGATCATGGAATGATAGAAATCTTCTTTATCAGCTGGATGGTGGCCCAGGTAGAGATAATCAACGACAAGAAATGTTGAAAAATTTACAAGATAATTCTGAACTAAATGGGATTATTAAATCAAACGGTAGCTATCCTGGAGGGTCTTATTCTCATATATTAACTATAAGTAGTCATCAAAATTATGCTTACAAATATCATGTAAAAATGCGCCTAAGAGATAATGTGACTGCTGCAGAAGCACAAAAAGCAGGGAGTATGGCTGTAACTACTAAGGCTGGCTCAGCTACGAATGCAACTGCGGGATACGTCTATGCTGGTCTTGGAACAAGAGTAGTAAGTCAACCCGACGCACCATTAGACCCAATTCAAGGTTTAACCGTTACAAAAACAGTAGGAGATGCTTTGGGAAATCCAGATGATCCTGTAAATTCAGGTTATGTCAGACATAAAGAGGGAAAACCATTTCCTTCGGGTATGACTTGGAGTTGGAAAGATGGTGTCAAGCCAACAAGTACAGCACAAGCTGGAGTATTCAAATATACTTCTGTTGCTACTTATAAAGACGGTACTAAATCAACTGATGCCAATTCAGGTTCAGATGGAAGAGTTACAGTAATCGTTAAACCAAAACAACCGACTATTACAACAAGTGTTGCCAATAAAAAAGGCTTAACAAATCAACAAATTACTGTTAATGTTGGAAGTGGAGTGAAAGATGGTTCTACAGTTAAGCTTTACGATGGTGATAGAGTGATCGGAACTGGAGTTACAAAAGGACAGACTGCGACAGTTACAGTTAAAGAAGCTTTACCAGGAAAACCTATTACAGCTGAAACAGTTGTGAATAATGGTGGAACAGTAACTTCTGTTCGAAGCAATCCTGTTACTCCAACAGAAGCACCAGATAACCAACCACCTACATTAGCAATATCACCAGCTAACCAAACAGTAGTAGAAGGTGATAAAGTAACCTTTACAGTAACAGCAAAAGATAATAAAGTTGTTAATATAGATGGTTCTGATTTCCTAAAAAAATATGGCACTAGAATTACTTCTGGAAATGCAACAAATACGAATGTTAAAACAACAGATTCAGAAAAAGTAACTACAATTACTATTACTACAAGTAAAGAAGACGTCGGTAAAACAAATACGATTACTTTCAATGCTAGTGATAATGCGGGTAATAAAGCTAAGCCAGTAACATTTACATTCAATGTAACACCACGTGATACTCAAAAACCAGAAGCGACGTTAAATGGAGTTCGTTTGACTGAAAATGCTAATGCACCAATATTTACAGTTTATCGTGGAGCTACATTTAACCCAGAATTAAAAGTATGGGATAACTCTGGTGTAATCTCTAAAGTAACAACAGGAAATCTTCCATATGGAATAACAGCATCTACATTTACAGCTCAAACAGGTAAAACTGAAAAAACACCATACACAACACGTTTATCTTCAGGTACAGTATTGAATACTCAAACGCTAGGAGACCACATAGGAACTCTTCATGTAGAAGGAAGTAGTGCTACAGATAGTCGTGATTTAAAATTCAAATATCGTGTAGTTGATATTGAATCAAAAAATCTAGAGAACGGTGTAGCAAAAGTACCAGTAGGTTCAACATTGAATGTAGCAAACAGTGGTAAAAATATTGATGCACATAACTATCTAAAAGTAGTAGATAGTAAAGACTTGGCAGATCGTGGAAACAATTATTTACCAAGCGGTATGACGTGGACATGGAAACAAGGAGATAATTTAGATCCAGGAACAACACTTGATAATTCAGGGAAATATACTCGAAATGCAACAGCAATATTCCCAAGTAGTGTTTCAGATGTTAATAGTACAACTAGAAAAACATTTGCTCCAGTAGAAATCAAGCGTCCGGTAGTTTTAGCAGTAACACCAACAGCGCCTAGCGTAGTTGGAAATGAGAATGGTAGTGTAACAATTACTCCACCAACACGCCCTAATAGTACTAATCCACAGGATATTGATACTATTACGCTTACTTACACACCGACAGGTAAAACAAGTCCAGAGACTGTAACAGTTACAAAATCAGGAAATACTTGGACAGCGACAGTAAATGGTAAACCAACGGATAAAGTATCAGTAACACCTGCAGGTGTAGTTACAATTCCAGATTCGGAAGTTGCAGATAAAACAGAAGTAACTGCCAAAGTTTCTAAGAGAATTGATAATAACCTAACTCTTGAGAGTCCTGTAGCTAAAGATACCACTAAGAACTCAAAACCACAAACACCAGTAGCAACAGCAAAAGATAATGGTGATGTTACAGGTAAACCACAAGATCCAGCAAAAGTAGATAAGATTACGGTTAGCTATATAGGGGAAGATAACCAACCAAAAACGGCTGTAGGAAAGAAAGATCCAAAAGGAAACTGGACAGTAGATAAACCAGAGGTACAAATCAATCCAAATACTGGAGAAATCACGATTCCAGCGGACAAAGTAAAAGATTTGACAGAAGTAACAGTAGTTACAAAAAATGGAGATGGAGCTGATTCAGATTCAGCAAAAGCAGTGGCAAGAGACACTCAAAAACCACAAGCTACTTTAAATGGTGTTACATTAACAGAAACAGCTAATTCACCAATCTTTACAGTCTATCGTGGTGCTGAATTTAACCCTGAATTGAAGGTATGGGATAACTCAGGAACAATCTCAAAAGTAACAGTTGGAAATCTTCCGTATGGTGTAACTGCTTCTAACTTTACAGCTCAAACCGGTAAAGATGGAAGTTCAGAAGACAAGAAGTATAAAACTCGTTTATCTTCAGGAACAGTAGTGAACACACAAACACTAGGAGAACACATAGGGACTCTACATGTTGAAGGAAGCAGTGCTACTGACAGCCGTGATTTGAAATTCAAATATCGAGTGGTTGATATTGAGACTAGAAACCTTGAAAATGGTATCGCAAAAGTACCAGTAGCTTCAACGTTGAATGTAGCCAATAGTGGTAAAAATATTGATGCTCATAGATATCTTAAGGTTGTAGATAGTGAAGATAAAGCAGATCGTGGAAACAATTATTTACCAAGTGGTATGACGTGGACATGGAAAGCTGGAGATAAATTAGATTCAGGAACAACACTAGATAACTCAGGGAAATATACTCGAAACGCAACAGCAGTATTCCCGGATACCAGCAAAAATTCTATTACGGATGTAAATAGTACAACTAGAACAACATTTGCACCTGCAGAAATTAAGCGTCAAGTAGTGTTGGCAGTAACACCAACAGTACCTAGTATAGTAGGTAATTCGGATGGTAGTGTGACAATTACCCCACCAACACGCCCTAATAGTACTAATCCACAAGATATTGATACTATCACCCTTACTTATGTACCAACAGGTAAGACTACACCAGAAACTGTAACAGTTACAAAATCAGGAAATACTTGGACTGTAAATGGTAAGACAGCTGATAAAGTGTCAGTAACCCCTGCAGGCGTTGTGACAATTTCTGATGCTGAGGTTGCAGATAAAACAGAAATAACTGCAAAAGTTTCTAAGAGAATTGATAATGTAGTTCTTGAGAGTCCAGTAGCTAGAGGAACAGCAAATGGTAGTTTGGGAGCTGAAGTTACTCCACCAGCACCAGTTCTGGAAAAAGAAAAAACTACGCCAGTTACAGTAGTAACACCAAACAAACCAGGTTCAACAATCACCACAGAAACACCAGTAAATGGATTAACAGTAGATGGCGATGGTAACTTAACTGGTACACCAACTGTCACAGATTGGGGACCGAAAGAAGAAGAACGTAAAGTTACGATCCCAGTTAAAGTTAAACATGGTGACGAGGTAGTTCCTGTAAATGTTCCAGTTACTATCCAACGCGATACAGATGGAGACGGTATTCCAGATAAAGTAGACACAGATGATGACAACGATGGAATTCCAGACAAGGATGAAGAGAAAAACGGAACAGATCCTAAGACACCAACAACTCAAACTCCTACAATCGATATCACTCGTAAACCAAATGGAGATGCAGTAGTAACGCCTAAGAAACCAGATGGATCAACATACCCACCAGGAACTAAGGTAGAAATTCCAGGTGAAGATGGAACACCAATCACAGTCACAATCGGTGACAATGGTTCAGGAGAAGTACCAAATGATAAGCTTCCAAAAGGAGACTTGCCAGGAAAAGGAACAGTAACAGAACCTAACAAGAACCCATCGAAACCAGTGGAAGTAACAACACCAGCACGTAAGACACCAACAGTGGAATTGGAACAAGATCCAGATACAGGTGAAGTTACAGTAACACCGAAGAAACCAGATGGAACAACATATCCACCAGGAACTAAGGTAGAGATTCCAGGTAAAGATGGTAATCCAATCACAGTCACAATCGGTGAAGACGGAAAAGGTAAAGTACCAAATAGTGAGTTACCAGAAGGTAAAGTACCAGGCACAAGTAAGATTACGGTCCCAGGTAAACCATCAGTGGACGTTCCTAATGTAACGACTCCATCTAAGCTTATCCCAACAGTGGAATTGGAACAAGATCCAGATACGGGTGAAGTTACAGTAACACCGAAGAAACCAGATGGAACAACATATCCACCAGGAACTAAGGTAGAGATCCCAGGTAAAGATGGTAATCCAATCACAGTAACCATCGGTGAAGACGGAAAAGGTAAAGTACCAAATAGTGAGTTACCAGAAGGTAAAGTACCAGGCACAAGTAAGATTACGGTCCCAGGTAAACCATCAGTGGACGTTCCTAATGTAACGACTCCATCTAAGCTTATCCCAACAGTGGAATTGGAACAAGATCCAGATACGGGTGAAGTTACAGTAACACCGAAGAAACCAGATGGAGCAACATATCCACCAGGAACTAAGGTAGAGATTCCAGGTAAAGATGGTAATCCAATCACAGTCACAATCGGTGAAGACGGAAAAGGTAAAGTACCAAATAGTGAGTTACCAGAAGGTAAAGTACCAGGCACAAGTAAGATTAC